>NZ_JZWV01001115.1 GCF_000966975.1 Streptomyces katrae
GTGCCGGGACGGGGTCGCCACCTGCGGCGCCCGCCGCAGCACGCCCAGGACCGGCATGCCGGCCTCCTCCAGGGCCTCCCGGAGCATGGCCTCGTGCCGGTCGGAGCCCACCTTGTTGAGGATCACCCCGCCCAGGCGCACCTGGGGGTCGAACGAGGCGAAGCCGTGCGCCAGCGCCGCCACCGACCGGGACTGCGAGGACGCGTCGACCACCAGCACCACCGGCGCCCGCAGCAGCTTCGCCACCTGCGCCGTCGACGCCAGCTCGCCCCGCCCCGCGGCCCCGTCGTAGAGCCCCATCACGCCCTCGACCACCGCGAGGTCGCACCCGGCGGCCCCGTGCGCGAACAGCGGGGCCACCAGCTCCGGCCCGCACATGAACGCGTCGAGGTTGCGCCCCGGCCGGCCCGTGGCCAGCGCGTGGTAGCCGGGGTCGATGTAGTCGGGCCCGGTCTTGTGCGGGGACACGGCCAGACCGCGCTCCGCGAAGGCCGCCATCAGGCCCGTCGCCACGGTGGTCTTGCCGCTGCCGGAGGACGGCGCGGCGATGACCAGCCGCGGCACAGTGGACGAGATCACCACTCGATGCCCTTCTGGCCCTTCTGGCCGGCGTCCATCGGGTGCTTGACCTTGGTCATCTCGGTGACCAGGTCGGCGAACTCCATCAGCTTCTCGGGGGCGTTGCGGCCGGTGATGACCACGTGCTGGGTGCCGGGGCGGCTCCGGAGCACCTCGATCACCTCGTCCACGTCGATCCAGCCCCAGTGCATCGGGTACGCGAACTCGTCGAGCACGTACAGCTTGTGCGTCTCGGCCGCCAGGTCGCGCTTGACCTGCTCCCAGCCCTCCTTCGCCGCCTGCTCGTTGTCGAGCTGCGCGTCGCGCTGGACCCAGGACCAGCCCTCGCCCATCTTGTGCCAGACGACGGAGCCGCCCTCACCGGAGGCGCCCAGCACCTTCAGCGCGTTCTCCTCGCCGACCTTCCACTTCGCCGACTTGACGAACTGGAACACCCCGATCGGCCAGCCCTGGTTCCAGGCGCGCAGCGCCAGCCCGAAGGCGGCCGTCGACTTGCCCTTGCCGGGGCCGGTGTGGACGAAGACGAGCGGGCGGTTGCGGCGCTGACGCGTCGTGAGTCCGTCGTCGGGAACGACGGTCGGCTGTCCCTGCGGCATTACGCGGCCCTCCTGGAGACGCTGTTGGCTGACGCAGTGGGGGTCACTGCGGTACGTACGTTCTTGACGAGCCCGGCCAGCGAGTCGGCCCGCAGCCCGTCGAGGGTCACGGCGGGCGCGCCCAGATCGGCGGCCAGCGCCCCCGCGAGCCCGAGCCGCACCGGCCCCGACTCGCAGTCCACGACCACCGAGGCGACCCCCTCGGCGGCCAGCAGCCGGGCGCTGCGCCCCGACAGCTCGCGCGGGTCACCGCCGACGGACCCGGCCGAGGTGGCCCGGCCGTCGGTGACGACCACCAGCAGCGGACGGCGCGAGGGGTCCCGGAGCCGCTCGACGCGCAGCACCTCGTGCGCCTTGAGCAGGCCCGCGCCGAGCGGGGTGCGGCCGCCGGTCGGCAGCTTCTCCAGCCGGGCCGCGGCCGCGTCCACCGAGGAGGTGGGCGGCAGCGCCAGTTCGGCGCCCGCGCCGCGGAAGGTGATCAGGCCGACCTTGTCCCGGCGCTGGTAGGCGTCCAGCAGCAGGGAGAGCACCGCGCCCTTGACGGCGCTCATCCGCTGCCGGGCGGCCATGGAGCCGGAGGCGTCCACGCAGAACAGCACGAGGTTGCCCTCGCGGCCCTCGCGGGTCGCCTGCCGCAGGTCGTCCCTGCGTACGACGAGCCCGGGGCCGGAGCGGCCGCGCGCCTTCTGGTGCGGGGCGGCGGCGTGCACGGTGGCCGCCAGGTGCAGCTTGGTCAGCTGGCCGCGGGGGCGCTGGGCACCGGTGGTGCGGCCGTGCGCGGTACGGGCCCGCGAGCGTCGGCCGGCCGCCCCCTCGCCGAGGCCGGGCACGCTCAGCATTTTGGTGCGGAAGGGTTCGGCGGCCGCCACCGCGGCCTGCTCGGCCCCGCCGGCCCCGCCCTGGGGGGCGGAGGGC
>NZ_JZWV01001116.1 GCF_000966975.1 Streptomyces katrae
GTACCCCTGGGTGGACAGGCGGGCGCGGAGCGTCGGGGCGTGGCGGCGGGCGTCGCGGACGGAGAGGGGGAGGGGGGTCCAGCCCGCCAGGCGGCCCAGGGAGACCACCGGGGGGTGGACCGGGGAGACGGCCATGATGTCGGCGGGGGTCCCCAGGAGCGGCGGCTCGCCCGGGGACGGGAGGAGCAGGACGCGGTCGGCGTACTGGACGACCCGTTCCAGGCGGTGTTCCGCCATCAGGACCGTCGTCCCCAGGTCGTGGACCAGCCGCTGCAGCACGGCCAGGACCTCCTCCGCCGCCGCCGGGTCCAGCGCGGACGTCGGTTCGTCCAGGACCAGCACCTTCGGGTGCGTCGTCAGGACCGACCCGATCGCCACCCGCTGCTGCTGCCCGCCCGAGAGCGTCGCGATGGGGCGGTCGCGGAGTTCGTTCAGGCCCAGCAGGTCCAGGGTCTCCTCCACCCGGCGCCGCATCACCGCGGGCGGCAGGCCCAGCGACTCCATGCCGTACGCCAGCTCGTCCTCCACCACGTCCGTCACGAAGTGCGCCCGCGGATCCTGCCCCACCGTGCCCACCACGTCCGCGAGCTCGCGCGGCCGGTGCGTGCGCGTGTCACGCCCGGCGACGGTCACCCGGCCGCGCAGCGTGCCGCCCGTGAAGTGCGGGACCAACCCGGACACGGCCCCCAGCAGGGTCGACTTGCCCACTCCCGACGGGCCGACGAGGAGGGTCAGCTCCCCCTCCGGGAGGGTGAAGTCCGCGTCACGGAGCGAGGGGTGCGCGGCGCCCTCGTAGGTCACCGAGACCTGGTCGAAGCGGATCAACGGAACGACTCCTTGGAGGAAAGGGAGGGTACGGGCGCCACGAACGCCGGGAGCAGGCCCAGCAGGACCGCCGCCGCGGGCCACAGCGGCAGACCCGGGGCCACCAGCGGGACCACGCCCGGCCGCAGCCCCTCGGGGTCCACCGAGCCCGCGTGGACGAGGAGGGCCGCGACCGCCGCCCCCGACCCGGAGACCAGCCAGGCGCGCGCCCCCCACCGGTCGGGCCGGTAACGGGTGCGGATGCTGCGCCGCCCGCCCAGCCGCAGCCCCGCCAGGGCCAGGAGCAGGCCGACCCCGAGCAGGGGCAGCCCGTACACGGCGCCCTCCGCGGCGAGGAGGGCGTAGGTACCCGCGCACAGGCCGAGCAGGCCGCCCAGGGTGAGGGCGTTGGTGGTGTGCCGCACCGCCGGCGCGACCCGTGCCGTACGCCCGTACCCGCGCGCGTCCATCGACGCGGCCACGGCCACCGAGCGCTCCAGCGCGCCCTCCAGCACCGGCAGCCCGATCTGCAGGACGGCCCGCACCCCGCCCGTCGGACGGCCGCGCAGCCGGCGCGCGGTCCGCAGCCGCGCCACGTCCGCGACCATGTTCGGCGCGAACGTCATGGCCACGACCACGGCCACGCCCGCCTCGTACAGCGCCGCCGGCAGGGACTTCAGCAGCCGCGCCGGACTGGCCAGGGCGTTCGCCGCGCCCACGCAGGCCAGCAGGGTCGCCAGCTTCGCCCCGTCGTAGAAGGCGAAGACCAGCTGCTCGGCGGTGACCCGGCCGCCGAAGCGGATGCCCTGCGCCCACGCCGGCAGCGGGAGCTCCGGCAGGGCGAACAGGGTGTGCGCGCCGGGCACCGGGGAGCCCAGCAGCACGGAGAACAGCAGCCGCAGCCCGATGACGAACAGGCCGAGCCGGAGGAAGGCACCGTACGAGCGCGCCCACGGCGCCTCGGTCCGGCGGGCCGCGACCACGTACCCGGCGACGCCGACGATCAGCCCGAGCAGCAGCGGATTGGTGGTCCGGGAGGCGGCGGTCGCGAGCCCCAGGGCCCACAGCCACCACGCCCCCGCGTGCAGGGCGTTGCTGCGCCGGGCCTCCGGAGCCCGCCAGCGCCCTTCTTTCTTGTACGTCGGCCCGAGCGACCTCCGACCGGCCCCTGCGGCGCGGGGCCGGGGCGGGGTCGCGCCTTCGGCCGCCGGGCCGTGGGTGGTGCGCCCGGCCTGCGGCCGGGCGGTGTTCCCGCGTGCCGTGGGACCCGTCATCGCCTGCGGCGGCGGGACTGCCAGACGGCCGCCGCACCCAGGGCGGCGACGGCCGCCGCGCCCGCGAGCAGGCCTGCCGAGGGGCCGGAGCCCCCGCCCGAGGAAGGTGCGGCCGTGGCAGCCGAAGGCTTCGGCTGCGCCTCGTCCGTGATCGGCTCGCCGCAGCCCGACTTCGGGTAGCCGGAGATCGCGCACAGCAGCGCCGCGCCGTTGTAGCGCAGCGGCTTCGCCACCGAGGCCAGCGCCTCGGCCGCCGTGGCGTCCGGGGCCACCTGGGCGCAGGCCGTCCGCGGGGCCTCCTGCGGCGGGGCCTCACCGGCCGGGGCGTCCGCGGGTACGCCGAAGTCGACGACCAGCGCGACCCGCTTCCTGCCCTCCGCCGCGGCGGTGCCACCGCAGACGCCCTCGAAGTCGGCGCCGGCGCGCGGCTTGGCGGCCTCGGCGCCGGCGTCCTTGCTCACCGAGAAGCGGAAGCCGAGCGTGGTGCCGTCCGCGGGCCGGGCCGTGGACGGGCCCTCGGTCGCGTACCCCCAGTTCCCGCCCGAGCCCTGCCAGAACGACCAGTAGCGGTAGCTCGCCGCCAGGGCGGGGGAGGCCGCGAACAGGGTCAGCAGCAGGCCCAGGGC
>NZ_JZWV01001117.1 GCF_000966975.1 Streptomyces katrae
GTGGCGTTCAGCGCCGCCACCAGGTCGACGCCGCCGAAGGCCTTCGGGTCGGTGCCCGTGGCGTGGGCGGTCAGGACCAGCGTGGCCAGGGCGGCCGGGTTCCGGTTGGACCAGGATGCGGAGTTGTTCTTGAGCCACTCCAGCGCGCCCGCAGCCGCCTGCCGGTGTCCGGCCGCCGCCAGGGCGATCACGGCGTCGGCGGTGTTGCCGGTGTCCGGGGTCGGCTGGTCGGCGCCGGGCGTGACGGCCGTGAGGTGGCCGTCCTTCTTCAGGGCCTCGGCCAGGTAGCCGGCCGCGGCCTGGGCGGCGGCCGCCGGGTCCGCGGCACCCGCCGGGCAGGCCAGCGGGGCGGTGGGGGTGTCGGTGGTGGCGGGCTCGACGAGCGTGCCCTTGCCCAGGCCGGCCAGGACGGCGGCGGCCGTGGCGTCGGCGTTGGCGGCGAGCTTGCCGTCGGCCGGCTGGTACCCGAAGGCGCCCCGGTCGCCGGCCGGCTCGGCGGAACAGCCCAGCTGGAAGGAGAGCAGGCCGTCGTAGGCGGACTTGCCGGCCTTCGACTTCACCTCGGCCGGCTTCTCGCCCGCCACGGCGAGCGCGCTGATCACGATCGAGGTGGAGCTGCCCTCGCTGGGGGAGCCGGGGACGTAGGCCCAGCCCCCGTCCTCGTTCTGGACGGACTTCAGCCAGTCCGTGGCCTTCTTGACCTGCGCGTCCTTGCCGCCGAGGGCCTTCAGCGCCTGGACGGCCACGGCGGTGGCGTTCGTGTCGTACACGGTCGTCGCGTCACAGGCCTTCGTGGCGTCCGCGCGGAACGAGGCGAAGCCGCCGTTCGCGCACTGCTGGCCGGTGAGCCAGTCGACGGCCTGCGGGGCGGGCTTCTCGCCGACGGTCTGCTGGGCGAGCAGCGCGAAGGACTGCCGCCACACCCCGTCGTAGGAGGGGTCGGCCTTGCCGAAGAGGCCCGAGGGGATGACCGGCGGCGCGGAGGGGGCGGGCGGCGGCGTGTCGGCGAGGGCTGCGGGGGCGGCGCCCACGCAGAGCACGGCTGAGGCGGCGAGCGCGGCGGCGCTGCGGCGGACGTTCATGGCGGGGCGGGTGCCTCTCGTGCGGGGAGCGGGAGACGGGCACGCGCGGGCACCGGGCTCCGGCTCCGTTTACCTCGACGGTGCCGGCCGCCGGAGGCTCCGGCGGCACGAGCCGCGCACCTCCGCTACGGGGCATTCCGGCTCCCCGCCCCGCGCGCTGCGGGCCGGGTCACGGTTGCGGGTCAGCGCCGGATTCGCACCGGCTTCCCCCCGTACGGAAGTGTGGACGACGGCCTCACTCTACCGGCCCGTACCCCGCGGGCCCCGGGGCGCCGGACCCCCGCACCCCCCGGCCCGCGCCGCTCAGACCGCCCGGTACGCCACCGGGTCCGTGCCCGTGACCGCCTCCGCCCGGCCCTGTTTCACCAGTCGCCGCAGGTGGGCTTCCGCTTCGGAGACGGCGATGTTCCGCGAACCGTACGGGATCTGCTCCCAGGGCCGGTTCCACACCATGCGCTCCGCCAGCCCCCACGGGGTCAGCGGCTCGGCCAGCAGCAGCCGCCACAGCCCGTCCAGCCGCTCCTCGTGGTGCGCGAGGAGCTCCCGTACGCGGGCGGGGGCGTCGGTGAAGGGGTGCTGGTGGGCCGGGAGCACCTCGGCCGGCTCCAGGCGGCCGACGCGTTCGAGGGAGTCGAGGTAGTCGCCGAGGGGGTCGGTGACCCGGGTGTCCTCCGGGGCCTCGTACAGGCCGATGTGCGGGGAGATCCCGGGCAGCAGGTGGTCCCCGGAGAAGAGCCGGCCGTTGCCGGGCAGGTTCGCGGGATGGGCCTCCTCCAGGTGCAGGCAGACGTGGCCGGGGGTGTGTCCGGGGGTCCAGATCGCCCGCATCCGGCGCCCGGGCAGCGGCAGCAGCTCGCCGGGGACGATCTCCCGGTCGGGGACGGCGGCCCGCAGTCCCGGCAGGGTCCGCGTCCGGCCGCTCTCCCGGGCCGCGCGCAGCGGTGCGACGTGCTCCTCGGGGGCTCCCGCGGCGGTCAGCTTCTCGCCCATGTAGTCGAACCAGTGGCCCGGATCGGCGGAGCGGGTCCGCAGGACCACCTCGGTGTCGGCGGCGTGCATGGCGATCCACGCCCCGGACGCCTCCCGGACCTTCCCGGACAGGCCGTGGTGGTCGGGGTGGTGGTGGGTGATGACCACGCCGTGCACGTCGGCGACGGCGATGCCGAGCGCGCCGAGTCCGGCGGTCAGGGCGTCCCAGGAGCCCGGGTCGTCCCAGCCGGTGTCGACCAGGACGGGGCCGGAGCCGGTGTCGAGGACGTGGACCAGGGTGTGCCCGAGGGGGTTGTCGGGGATGGGGACCTTGATTCCCCAGACACCCCCGCCGTGGTCGGTGACCTGTGACATGACCTCTGACATGGGGGCTCCCTGGCCGGCTCGATCCACTCTGACGAGAACGCGTTCCAGTAGTAGCCCAAGTCGACCGTCCGCCAACAGTCCTGACCGTGCATCGGCTCTTCTGCGACCCCTGTCCCGACCGTGGACTCCTGGAACTAGAACTGGTATCAGTTCTGCGACATCGGTGAGAGCGTGTGCAGCCCCTGGAGGCATCGGACATGACCGAGCTCGTGGAACACGGACAACTGTTCATCGGCGGGGAATGGACCGATCCGCTGGGCACCGGCACCATCCGCGTGGTCTCCCCCCACACCGAGCAGGTCATCGGCAGCGTCCCGCACGCCTGCGAGGCCGACGTCGACCGGGCCGTCGCCGCCGCGCGCAAGGCCTTCGAGGAGGGCCCCTGGCCCCGCCTCACCCTGGACGAGCGCATCGCCGTCGTCTCCCGCATCAAGGACGCCATCACCGTCCGGCACGAGGAGATAGCCCGCTCCATCAGCTCCCAGAACGGCTCCCCGTACTCCTGGAGCGTCCTCGCCCAGGCCCTCGGCGCGATGATGGTCTACGACGCCGCCATCACCGTCGCCCGCGACTACCCGTACGAGGAACGCCGCCAGGGCGCCCTCGGCCCGATCCTGGTGCGCCGCGAACCGGTCGGGGTCGTCGCCGCCGTCATCCCGTGGAACGTCCCGCAGTTCGTGGCCGCCGCCAAGCTCGCCCCGGCGCTGCTCACCGGCTCCTCCGTCATCCTCAAGCCCTCGCCCGAGGCCCCGCTGGACTCCTTCATCCTGGCCGACATCGCCCGCGAGGCCGGGCTGCCCGAGGGCGTGCTGTCGGTCCTGCCCGCCGACCGGGAGGTCAGCGAGTACCTGGTCGGACACCCCGGCATCGAAAAGGTCGCCTTCACCGGCTCCGTCGCGGCCGGCAAGCGGGTCATGGAGGTCGCCGCCCGCAACCTGACCCGGGTCACCCTCGAACTCGGCGGCAAGTCCGCCGCCGTGATCCTGCCGGACGCGGACCTGGAGGCCGCCGTCGCCGGGATCGTCCCCGCCGCCTGGATGAACAACGGCCAGGCCTGCGTGGCCCAGACCCGGATCCTCGCCCCGCGCAGCCGCTACGGGGAGATCGCCGAGGCCCTCGCGGCCGCGGCCGGCGCCCTCGTCGTCGGCGACCCCCTCGACCCGGCCACCCAGCTCGGCCCGCTCGTCGCCCGGCGCCAGCAGCAGCGCTCCCTCGACTACATCCGCATCGGCCAGGAGGAGGGCGCCAAGATCCTCACCGGCGGCGGCCGCCCGAAGGGCCTGGAACGCGGCTGGTACGTCGAACCCACCCTCTTCGGCGACGTCGACAACTCGATGCGGATCGCCCAGGAGGAGATCTTCGGCCCGGTCGTCTGCCTGATCCCCTACACGGACGAGGCGGAGGCCTCCCGCATCGCGAACGACTCGGAATTCGGCCTGAGCGGCAGCGTCTGGACCGCCGACGTCGACCACGGCATCGACTTCGCCCGCGGCGTCCGCACCGGCACCTTCAACGTCAACACCTTCAGCCTGGACATGCTCGGCCCCTTCGGCGGCTACAAGAACAGCGGCGTGGGACGGGAGTTCGGCCCCGAGGGCCTGAGCGAGTACCTGGAGCACAAGATGATCCACCTGCCGGCGGGCTCCTGATGGGCGACCGCTGGCAGGTGGAGGTGGACCGGGGCGTCTGCATCGGCTCGGGCATGTGCGTGAACCACGCCCCGGACGCCTTCACCCTCGACTCCGCCCGCCAGTCCCACCCCCGCACCCCCGAGACGGACGCCAACGAACCCACCCTCACGGCGGCGGAAGGCTGCCCCGTGGAGGCCATCCTGATCACCCTCGCGGCCACGGGCGAGCCGGTCTTCCCGCCGGAGGACTGACGGCGGACGGGCCGGAGCCGCCCGGCTCCGGACGGCGCCCTCCAGCCCGGCGGCGCCTGACCGGCACCCCGGCTTTCCTCCGGCGCCCGACCGGAGGATCGTAGGAGGTGTGACCGGTAGGCATCGCCACTGGGAGGTGCGTCATGCGCAAGGTCATGGACTGCAGGGAGTACCCCAGCGAGGTCGGATGCACCCTGACGATCATCGGTGAGGAAGACGAGGTCATGGACGCGGCCGTCCAGCACGCGGTCGCGGTGCACGGCGAGGAGGACACCACGGAGTTCCGCGACGCCCTGCGCGGCATGCTGAAGACCGAGGTGGCCGCCTGACGCCCGACCTCAGGGCAGCCGCCTGAGCTCCTCCAACGCCTCCCGGGCGGAGAACGACTCGAAGAGACGCAGCACCGGCCCCTGCCCGGACGCCAGGACCCCGTAGTACTCCGGAATGAGCGAAAGGTCCCCCCAGGGCTCCTCCACATGAGCCCGGACGAGCAGTCGCCCTGATCCCGTGGACCGTATCCACGGGATCAGGAGGAACCCGTCCAGCGCGGGATCACCGACGCCGACGACGGTGTCCGCCCCCTCGACCAGCTCCAGCTCCGCCGGCAGCCCGTCCCCGGGACACTCCACCAGCCGCCGGGTGACGGCCTCCCGCACCCCCCACCCCTCAGCCACCACCGCTATCTCAGCCCGGGTGTCCTCCCCGATCCGCACCCGGTGCCGCAGCAGCGCGTCCACCAGGTAATCCAGGCCGGCCTCCTGCTCACCGACCGCCCAGCACACCCGCACCTCATCACCATCGGGGTCAGGCAGCAGGGCGGCGAAACGATCCCAAACCAGAGCTTCGTCGATCACCCGCAGAGCCTACGACGCCTACCTAAAACGGGATGCGCGCGATCTTGCCCCCTGCGAAGCTGCGCCGGTGAACCGTGAACAGATCTCGAAGCTGGCCCATACCCACCACCCCATCAAGTCCCCCCTGAACGACGACTCGGTCAGCAGCCTCCTCTCCCAGGCCCTCCCACGCGGCGACGAACGCGTCCTGGACCTCGGCTGCGGCAGCGCGGAATGGCTCCTGCGCGCCCTGACCACGCACCCGGACGTCCACGCCGAGGGCGTGGACATCTCCGAGAGCGACCTGGAGGAGGCCCGCCAGAAGGCCGTCCGCCTGGGCATCGACGCCCGCCTGACGCTCCACCACCAGAAGGCCGAGGACTTCACCTCCCCCCACCCCTTCGACCTGATCCTCTGCGTCGGCTCCACCCACGCCCTCGGCGGCCTCCTCCCCACCCTGGAGGCGGCCCGCACCCACCTCGCCCCCGGCGGCCGCGTCCTGATCGGCGACGGCTTCTGGGAACGCACCCCCACCCCCGAAGCGATCGAAGTCCTGGGCGACTTCGCCGACCTGCCCACCCTGGTGGACCAGGTGGTCACCAACGGCTGGACCCCCGTCCAGGGCCACACCAGCACCCGCCAGGAACTGGACGACTACGAATGGTCCAACTGGGGCACCCTCGCCGACTGGGCCCTGGACCACCCCACCCACCCGGACAGCCCCCAGATCCTCACCTGGGCCACGACCCGCCGCACGGAATGGCTCCACACCTACCGCGACTCCTGGGGCTTCACCACCCTCATCCTCCGCCCCACCCCGGCCTGACCCCGCCCGCCGGGGGTCAGTCCGTCCACTCCCTCCAGCACCCGCCCAAGAAGCCCGGCGCTGGGCCCGGCGGGCGTGCGGCTCGTCTTGAGCCTCACCGGGTGCTGCACGGTCGGCTGGCGATGCCGAGCGCCTGGCGCTCTCACCGGGCACGCCCGTCATCCAGATCATCCGCACGGCCTTCGCCGAGGGCGGCCGCCCTGTCGAGGTCAACGACATGACCCTGGACTCGGCGTCCTACGTCCTGGAGTACGACTTCGACGCCCGCTGACACCCTGGTCGTCCTTTGCTGCGGGTATCAGCCCCAGATGGTCGTCGGACGCCGGGATTCGAGGAGTACGTAGCGATCTGTGGCGCCCGCCGGCCCCGGGGGACGCTCTCGCCGTCATTCGCTGCGGGTATCAGCCCCCGACTGCCGCCGGACGCTGAGACTGGAGGAGCGCGTAGCGATCTGCCGCGAATCGCGGCCCCGGGCGGCACTCATGGC
>NZ_JZWV01001118.1 GCF_000966975.1 Streptomyces katrae
GGCGGCTCGCCGGTGCCGATCGGGCCCGGCCCGCGCGCGACGGCGTCGGCCCCCGCCGGGCTCGCCGCCGCGGACTCGGCGACCGGCTGGGTGCGCCCGCCGGCCGGGGTCCGGGCCCAGGCCGCGGCCCCCGTGGCCACCCCCTCCGTACCGGCTCCCGGGCCGTCGCCGGACAGCGGGCGCTGGCGGCCGTGGCGGTTCCGCATGTCGAACGAGGTGTGGGGCACCCCTGCCGTCGCGGGCGACCTGCTGTACGTCACCTCCTTCGAGGTGCACGCCCTGGACGTCGGCAGCGGCCGGCGCCAGTTCAAGACCCGGGACGTCGCCTGGTCCATGGCCGTCGCCGACGGGCGCATCCACGCGTCCGACGGGCCCTCCCTCTTCGCCCTCGACGCCAAGGACGGCTCCGAGCGGTGGCGGCTGAACGCCGACGCCTGGGTGTACGCCCTGCGCGCCGAGCGGGGCACCGTCATCACCGTGACCCGCGGCGGCGGCGTCCAGGGCTGGGAGGCCTCCAACGGCCAGAAGCTGTGGGAGCTGACCGGCGCCCAGACCGACTTCGAGACCCCGGAGGCGGCCCCCGTCCTCCACGACGGCACGGTCTACGTCTGGCAGGACGCCCGGCTGCGCGCCCTCGACGCCCGCTCCGGACTGGAGGCCTGGTCCTACCCGGTCGGGGACGCGGCCTCCTGCGGCAACGTCCCGGTCCGCGTCACCCCTGCCCCCGACGGCAACGTGTACGTGGCCGCCGGCACCCGGGTGCTGTCCGTCGACCGGGCCTCGGGCCGGGTCCGCTGGCACTTCGAGGCGCCCGCGGTCTTCCTGGCCCCGCCCGCGTTCGCACCGGGCCCGGCGGTCACGGGCGGCGGGGTGTACCTCGCCGACTACCTCGGCACCGTCTACGCCCTGGACGCCGCCACCGGCAAGGACCGCTGGCGCATCGCCACCGAGCCCCGCCCGGCGGCGGACCCGGTGCTGGTGGCGGGCGGCAACGTCCACCTGGGCGCGGGCAGCGCCCTGTACACGCTCGACGCGGTCACCGGCACCCCGAAGTGGCGGTTCGCGGCGGGCGGCGAGATCACCGGCCCGCCGGTGGTCGCGGACGGCCGGGTCCACTTCGGCTCGGCCGACCACTGCCTGTACACCCTGGACGCGGCGGGCGGGCAGCTGCGCTGGAAGCTGGCCACGGGCGGCGAGATCACCGGGGCGCCGGTGGTGGAGGCGGGCGTGGTGTACGCGTGCAGCAAGGACCGCTGCGTGTACGCCCTGGACGCCGCCAAGGGCACGGGCACCCGCACGGGAGGCTGACGGGGAGGGCCGGGGCGCACGGCGTCCCGGCCCGGCCGGAAGCATCCCAAAACCGCCCGTAACACCCCACATGGGCGGTCCGTCGGCGTGCTCCGGGGCCCCTCCGGGTCGCGTTCCGCACCGGGAGTGACAGGATGGGACCCATGAGCAACGTCTACTTCGACATCAACATCGACGGCAAGCCCGCCGGCCGCATCGTCTTCAACCTCTTCGACGAGGTCGTCCCGAAGACCGCCCAGAACTTCCGCGAGCTCGCCACCGGCCAGCACGGCTTCGGCTACGCGGGCTCCCCGTTCCACCGCGTCATCCCGCAGTTCATGCTCCAGGGCGGTGACTTCACCCGCCAGAACGGCACCGGCGGCAAGAGCATCTACGGTGAGAAGTTCGCCGACGAGAACTTCGACCTGAAGCACGACCGCCCGTACCTGCTGTCGATGGCGAACGCCGGCCGCAACACCAACGGCTCGCAGTTCTTCATCACCACCGTCGTCACCCCGTGGCTCGACGGCAAGCACGTCGTCTTCGGCGAGGTCGTCGAGGGCAAGGACGTGGTCGACGCCATCGAGAAGCTCGGCTCCCCCTCCGGCGCCACCAAGGCCAAGATCGAGGTCGCGGCCTCCGGCGTGGTCGACGCCGCCTGATCCGCCCTTCACGGACGCCGACGGCCCCGCCCCCTCCCGGGGAGCGGGGCCGCCGCCGTGCGGGCCGCGCCGAGCGAGATCGTCGGTGTCGGTGGTCCCTGGTAGCGTGTCCCGCCGTTGTCCTCGGGGGAAGGAATCGCGCCATGGTGGCCGGTCGTCATATGAAGTTCACCGCTGTGATCGTCGGTGTCGTGCTCTCGCTCACCGGCTTCTCGGCCCACGGCCGGCACGGCGGCGGCAGCGGCGGACACGGCTGCTCGTCCGGCAAGAGCAGCCACAGCAGCAGCAACGACGTCAACAACAGCAACAACAGCAACAACAGCACCAGCAGCGGCAGCACCGGCACCGGCAAGGGCAACAAGAGCGACGCGCCCGCGCACGCCACGGTCCTCTCCTGCGCCGCGCCCGGCCGTACGAAGGCCGTCCTCCAGGTCACGTCCGACCTGGACACCCAGCGCACCGTCGACGTACCGCTCACCTTCGAGGGCAACGCGGGCACCGTCGACCGCACCTCCGTCCGCGTCACGCTGAAGCCCCGCGAGACCCAGACGGTCACCGTCGCGATGGTCAACCCCGCCAAGGTGAACGAGGTCCAGCGCTGCCAGGTCGGCAGGATCGGCTGACCGCTACGGCACGGCCGCCCGCAGCCCCTACGTCCGGTCGGCCGGACCCCAGGGCTCGTACTGCGCGGCCGGCGGCCGGGCGAGCGGGTCGAGGTCCAGGTCGCGGTCGTGGCGGCGGGGCCGCCGGCGGCGTCCGCGCATGACGGCCGCCGCCAGGAGCAGCAGCGCGCCCGCGCCGAAGGCGGTGGCGAGCCCGTCGCCGAGGCCCTGCCCGTCGGCCCCGACCGACAGGCCCCCGGCCGCCTGGCCCTGGCGGACCATCCACAGCACCGCCACGCCCAGCACCACCACCCCCGCCACCGCCATGAGCGGCCGCGAGCGCCGTAGCACCGCGACCAGCACGAGCAGCGCGGCGAAGAGCATCGGCAGCAGCAGCGACCCCGGCAGGGCGGGCGGGTCGGTGGTGACGCCGGAGCCGGAGAACAGCTCCTCGATGCGGTAGTCGCGGCCGGGCCGCCCGTCGTACCAGGCCCGGAAGGGGCTCCAGACGACGGCGGCGGCGCCGATCAGACCCATGAGCGAGCCGATTGCGTTGCGGATCATGCCCGGCCCTCCGGGGTTTTCAGCGGGTAGCGGTCATGATCCCGACGCTAGCCCGGGGCCTGCGGCCCCGCACGCCGGTCGTGGCGTCAGGAGGTGGCGCGGGCCGCTTCCACACGGGCGCGCAGGGCCTCGTTCATCAGGGTGAAGTTGCGGGCCGTGCCCTCCAGCAGTTTGCCGAGGAAGGGCACCAGCAGCCCGCGGAACCGTTCGCCGTGCTCCAGCCGGGTGGTGCGGCCCGGGCCCTCGGCGAGCCGGAAGAAGTGCTCGCCGTCGAAGAGGCCGCGGACGAGGAAGTGCCCCGTCCAGCGGAGCTCGGCCGCGGGCACGCAGACCCGTACGGCCGGGTGGAAGGTGGTGGGCTTCCCCGATTCCGCGTACATCGTCAGCCGCAGCCGCTCGCCGGGCGCGACCTCGCCGCCGGCCTGTCGGATGAACGGGTTCCACACGCAGTAGCGGGGCAGGTCGGTCAGGACCGCCCAGACCTCTTCGGGGGTCGCGTCGATGGTGATCTCGGTGGTGATGTTGCGTCGCATTCGACCGTGTTCCTCGTGGTGACGTGGTGCTCTCACCGAAGGGACGCGGGGTGTGCGGCTGCCGCCGGGTTCGGTGCTGGGATGCAACCACGGATCGGGCGGCCCGAGGCCGGGGGAGGGGAGGTCTTCGCTGGTGGCGGAGAGAACGGAGGAGGGCCTTCCGGGTGTGCGGTGGTGAATGCCGATACGTCGGGCGCCCGCTGCCGGGACGCGGCCCCGGGCACCTGGTAGCGTGGCGGCGTTTTGTCTCAGGGGGAGGGACTCGAACCATGCTGTCCGGACGGGTACGCAGGATCAGATTCGGCGCGGTGCTGGTGGCGGTGGTGCTGTCGCTCACCGGGTTCTCCACCGCCAAGGACGACGGCGGCGGGGGCGGCTGCTCCAGCTCCAAGAGCAAGAGCAAGACCAAGACCAAGAAGACGAGCAAGGGCAGCGGGATCCACACCGACAGCGGCCCGGACGCGACCGCCTCGCCCACCGCGAGCACGGGACCCGCCACCGCCTACGTGGTGTCCTGCGTCGACGCCGACACCGCCCGCCCCTCCAGCACCATCGAGGTCACCTCGCGGCTGGACCGCACCGCCACCTTCTCCGTGAACCTGCGCCGCGAGGGCGTCGGCGGGAACCTCGTCGAGACGGCCACCGCCCTCGTCACCCTGGAACCGCGCCAGACCGGCAGGCAGGTCGTCCCGCTGCGCGCCACGGCCCGGGCGGGCGACGTCAAGGACTGCCGGATCACGGAGGTGGTCACGGTGGCCGGGACACCTTCCCCGAGCCCCTCCGCCACGCCCACCCCCACGCCCTGATCAGCGCAGCCGGAAGTCCGTCCCCGGCCGGCGGCCCTCGAACAGCTCCGCCTGGCGTTCCGGCGGGAGGTTGCCCAGGGCGATCAGGGCCGGGGCCTGGGCGAGGGCCTGCTGCAGCGCGGCCTGCTTCGCCGACCACAGGGCCCGTACGGTGCCCTGGACGCCCTCCGTCGGGAACGAGGCCAGGGTCCGCGCCGACCGCAGGGCCGCCGCGAGCAGCTCCCCGGGCTCGGCCAGCTCCGAGACCAGGCCGACCTCGTACGCCCGCCGCGCGGAGAGCCGTTCCGCCGTGCCCATCAGGGACATCCGGGCGACCTCCCCGAAGGGCATCCGCTGCGCCATGTACACGGCCTCGTAGGCGCTGACCATCCCGTACGAGGTGTGCGGGTCGAAGTACGTGGCGGTGGTGGCCGACACGATGAACTCCGCCTCGCCCAGCAGGTAGAAGGCCCCGCCGCAGGCCATGCCGTTGACGGCGGCCACCACCGGCTTCCACAGGTCGTTCGCCTTCGGCCCGATGGCGACGAGGGGGTCGTCGACCGAGTACGGGGAGGCCGGCTGCGGCACCTGCGCCGAGCGGTCGATCCCGGTGCAGAACGCGGCCGTGCCCGCGCCCGTCAGCACCACCGCCCGCACCTCCTCGTCGAAGCGGAACTCCCGCCAGAGAGCCGCCAGTTCGGCTGCGGTGCCGAGGTCGACCGCATTGTGCCGGGACTCCCGGTCCAGGGTGACGACCGCGACCCCGTTCTCCTCGTCCCGCTCCACCCGCAGCGTCACGGCTTCACCAGGATCCAGCGCGGCACCGTCATCCCGCCCGTCTCGGTGAACACCACCTGCACCTGCGCCCCGATCCGCAGCCGGGACGGGTCCACCGAGTCGAGCGGGGCGTCCGCGGAGGCGACCAGGTTCCCCGCCAGCCGGATGTGCGGGGCGTCCCAGAGCTCCACCAGGATCACGTTGTACGGGGCCTGCGCCGCGTACGCCGGCAGCAGCGGGGGGTGCGGCAGGACGTAGGACCAGATCCGGCCCCGCCCGCTCATCAGCCGCCACCCCGACTCGAAGGACCCGCAGTGCGGGCAGCAGGGCCGGGGCGGGAAGCGCAGCCTGTCGCAGGAGGCGCAGGACTGCACGCGGAGCTCGCCGCGGGCGGCGTACTCCCAGAAGGGGGCCCCGTCCTCGTCGGGGACGGGGAGCAGGAGCTGGAGTTCGTCGGCGCCGGGGGCGGTGGTCATCGTGCGGCTCCTAGGGCATGGGGCTCGGGGGTCGGCGGTCGGCGGTGGGCGGCTCAGGCGCGCAGCAGGATCGCGGACGTGGGGACGCCCTCGCCGGCCGTCACCAGGCAGGTGGCGGCGTCCGGGACCTGGGCGGTGGAGGTGCCGCGCAGCTGCTTGACACCCTCGTTGATCAGGTTGAACCCGTGCACGTACGCCTCGCTCAGCCCGCCGCCGCCGGTGTTGATCGGGAGCCGGCCGCCCATCTCCAGCGCCCCGCCCTCGGTGAAGGCGGCGCCCTCGCCGCGCCCGCAGAAGCCGTAGCCCTCCAGGGAGAGCGGGATCAGCGGGGTGAAGGCGTCGTAGATCTGGGCCACGTCCACGTCGGCGGGCCCGAAGTCGGCCTGCTTCCACAGGTGGCGGGCGGCGGTCCAGGCGGGGCCGGACAGGGGGTCGTCGTTCCAGTAGTTGACCATCCCGTGGTGCTGGGCGGGCAGGCCCTGGGCGGCCGAGTGCACGTAGACCGGCTTCTGCCGGCAGTCGCGGGCCCGCTCGGCGGAGACGATGACGCAGGCGAGCGCCCCGTCGGTCTCCAGGCAGTTGTCGAAGAGGCAGAGCGGATCGCTGATCATGCGGGAGGTCATGTACATCTCGCGGGTCAGCGGCCGTTCGTACATCATCGCGGCCGGGTTCTCGTTCGCCCGGTTGCGGCAGGCCATCGCGACGTTGAAGAGGTGGTCGCGGGTCGCGCCGTACTCGTGCATGTAGCGGCGGGGCAGCATGCCGGTCTC
>NZ_JZWV01001119.1 GCF_000966975.1 Streptomyces katrae
ATCTCGTCGGCGGGTCGCAGCAGCCCGAACGGGCGGGTCCACTGGCCGGGGGTGGGCAGCTGGACGGCGGTGTTCTTCCAGGGGCGCGGGCCGGAGCCGCGCTTGCGGGAGCGCCAGGCGACGCCGACGGTGGCCTGGCCGGTGGCTATCGCGGCGGCCAGGTGGCCGACGGTGGCGCAGGAGCCGCCGCCGCCGTAGCCGACCTTGGAGAAGAACGTGACGTCGCCGGCGCCGATGGCCTTGGCGACCTCGACCTCGTCGGTCTCCTCCATCGTGTAGGAGGCGAAGGCGTCGACCTCGCCGGGCGCGATGCCCGCGTCGGCCAGCGCCGCGAGGACCGCCCGGCAGGCCAGTTCCTTCTCCGAGGCGGGTAGCCGCTTGGCAAAGGGGGTCTGGCCGATGCCGACGATTGCCGTAGCGTCCTTGAGCGTTGCCGCCATCGCCACCTCCGGGGTGCGCCGGTACTGCTGACAGCCGCGAAGGCTACAGCTAATCTGACGGATAGTCAGCTACCGGGTTCCAGGGGAGGGACGGGCGATGGACCGAGGCGGCCACGAGGACCACGACGACTCCGACGCGGGCGGCCCCGACCCGGCCGACCCGCGGGGGGACCTGCGCTGGGGTACCGTCGGCGCCCTCGTGCGGGACGCCGCCCGGCGTCATGCAGGCCGGGAGGCCGTGGTCGACGGCCGGACCCGCCTCGACTACGCCCAGCTCGGCGAACGCGTCGAGCGGGCCGCCGCCGCCTGCCTCGCCGCCGGGGTCGAACCCGGCGACCGGGTCGCGGTCTGGGCCCCCAACACCGTCGACTGGATCGTCTCCGCCCTCGGCGCCGTCACCGCCGGCGCGGTCCTCGTCCCCCTCAACACCCGCTTCAAGGGCGCCGAGGCCGCCTACGTCCTCCGGCGCAGCCGCGCCCGGCTGCTGTTCGTCACCGGCACCTTCCTCGGCACCTCCTACGTCGCCTCCCTGCGCCGCGCCGCGGCCGAAGGCACCGGCACCGGGCCGCTGCCCGGCCTGCCCCACCTCGAACAGGTCGTCGTCCTCGCCGACGACGCCCCCGCCGACTTCCGCACCTGGAAGGACTTCCTCGCCGGAGGCGACCGCCTCCCGGCCGCCGGCGTCCGCGCCCGCGCCGACGCGATACCCCCGGACGCCCCCTCCGACATCATCTTCACCTCCGGCACCACCGGAAGCCCCAAGGGCGCCGTCATCACCCACGCCCAGACCCTGCGCTGCTACGCCGTCTGGAGCGAGCTGGCCGGACTGCGCGAGGGCGACCGCTACCTCATCGTGAACCCGTTCTTCCACACCTTCGGCTACAAGGCCGGGATCATCGCCTGCCTGATGCGCGGCGCCACGATGGTCCCCCAGCCCGTCTTCGACGTCGACACCGTCCTCGCCAACATCGCCGCCGAGCGGATCTCCGTCCTCCCCGGTCCGCCCACCCTCCACCAGTCCCTCCTCGACCACCCCCAGCGCGATCACCACGACCTCTCCGCCCTGCGCCTGGTCGTCACGGGAGCCGCCGTCGTCCCCCTCCAGCTCGTCGAACGGCTCCGCGCCGAACTCCGCATCGCCACCGTCCTCACCGCGTACGGGCTCTCCGAGGCCTCCGGCATCGTCACCATGTGCCGCCGCGGCGACCCCGCCGAGGTCATCGCCGCCACCTCCGGCCGCGCCATCCCCGGCACCGAACTGCGCATCGCCGCCCCCGACGGCACCGCCCGGGAACCCGGCACCCCCGGCGAGGTCTGGGTGCGCGGCCACCACGTGATGCGCGGCTACTTCGAGGACCCCGAGGGCACCGCCCGCACCCTCACCCCCGAGGGCTGGCTGCGCACCGGCGACGTCGGCGTCCTCGACGCCGGCGGCAACCTGCGCATCACCGACCGGATCAAGGACATGTTCATCGTCGGCGGCTTCAACGCCTACCCCGCCGAGATCGAGCAACTCCTCGGCCTGCACCCGGACATCGCCGACGTCGCCGTCGTCGGCATCCCCGACCCCCGGCTCGGCGAGGTCGGCAAGGCGTACGCCGTCCGCCGCCCCGGCTCCACCCTCACCGCCGACGACCTGATCGCCTGGTCGCGCCGCGAGATGGCCAACTACAAGGTCCCGCGCGAGGTGGAATTCGTCCCCGACCTGCCGCGCAACGCGAGCGGCAAGGTCCTCAAGACCGAACTCCGCGCCCGCCGCTGACCCCCGGGCCGGGCCGGCGCGCGTCAGGCCACCGCCCGCAGCCCGGCGGCGCCGTACGGGTCACCGCCCGAGTACGCCAGGTCGGCGCGGGCGGCGCACTCGCGGGCCGCCAGGTCACGGCCCAGCGGGGCGAGAGCCGCGCAGAACAGGAGCGCGCCCAGCGGGATCAGGTCCAGGCTGACGCCCATCACGGCCGTGCCCAGCAGCACCGCCGCCGGACGCCACACGCCGGTCCGCCGCCCGGCCGCCAGCTGGGTCACGATCCACAGCAGGCCCACGTAGAACAGCAGCGGCCCCACCGAGTAGACGGCCGGTTCCACCCCGGGCCGGCTCTGGATCTCCTCGAACAGCCGGTCCATGCCCGCCCGGTCCGCGGACCGCAGCCCGACCACCAGGTCGATGACCGCCTGCGCGAAGGCCGCCGCGGCCCCCGCCAGGCCGAGCCCCGTCGCCACACCGGCCCCCACCCGGCCCGCCCGCCCGGCCGGCACCGCCAGCCGCCGCAGCCCGAGGAACACCACGCCGAACAGTCCCACCCCGGCGGCCAGGGCCAGGTGCCCGAACGTCCAGGCGGGGCCCGGGCCGTGATCCGGGTCGGCCAGCCGGACCACCCCGTACACCAGCAGGCACACCGGAGCCGCGACGAAGGCCCCCCGCACGAACGCCGTCCACCGCCGCCCCCACGGCCGCCGGACCGTCCCGGCCCCGGCCATCGGCCCCGAAATCCCGTACCCAGCTGCTTCGTTGGTCATACCCCGATCCTCTCCGCGCCCCGCCCGCCCCGGAT
>NZ_JZWV01001120.1 GCF_000966975.1 Streptomyces katrae
TCGAGGGGGAGATGGCGGGCCCGCACTACGCCCCCCTACACCACCGCCCCGCGCCCCGGGTCGTCGTCGTTGTCGTCCGTGTCGCCCGACATGCGGGCCACCAGGGTGGCGAAGCCGCCCAGGAAGCCGCCGATGCCCAGGGTGGTCAGCCACCACGTCATGTCCCACTGCAGCAGCACCGCCAGCAGCAGCAGTACCGGGCCGCCGACCACGGCCAGCCAGGCGAACTTCGCCGTCGTGTCCGCCGGCGGGAGTTCCGGGGGCTCCGGGGGGACGAAGTGGCCCTCGTCGGCCGCGTCCCCCGCGAGGTCCTCGTCCTTCGGCTCCGCCGGGGAGTGGTCACGCGGGCCGAGGACGACGCCCGGGGCGAAGACCACCGAGCTGCCCAGGGCCGTCGGGGTCGTCGGCGCGGCGGCCGGGGGCTCCGGCTGGACGTCCTCCTCCGGCAGCATCAGGTTCTCGATCGGCCGGAAGGGGCGCGCCCCCGGCGGGTCCGGCGGTTCCTGTCCGTACCCGGCGACGATCGCGGCCCACGCCGCCTCCTCGTCGAGCGGGGGCACACCCCCGGAGGACTCCTCGTGCTCAGCCACCGCTGGCCGCCCCCTCCCTGCCGACGCTCTCCGCGAGCCGCCCGACGAACGCATAGCTGTCCGCGAAGATCCGCTCCGCGTCATGGTCCAACGTCGCGACGTGATAACTCTGTTCCAGCAGGGTCTCGGTGACGTCCGTCGACGACACCCGCGCCAGGATCCGCTCCGAGTCCACCGGCGGGACCACGTGGTCCTGGGGGCTGTGGAGGAGCAGCACAGGCTGCGTGACCTGCGGCAGCTCGGTGTCCACCAGCTGGAAGAACTTCCGCAGCGAGTGCGCGGCCTTCGTCGGGACCCGGTCGTAGCCGACCTCCGCCGCGCCCGGCTTCGCGATGTCGCTGGCGATGCCCGCCGTCGACCGGATGAAGTGCTTCGCCACCGGAAGGGCGACGGCCAGGGGGTCGTGCACCTTGTTGGCCGGGTTGACGAGGACGATGCCGCTGATGGCGTCCCCGTGCTTGGCGGCCAGCCGCAGGGTCAGCGCGCCGCCCATCGAGAGCCCGAACACGAACACCTGCGAGCACCGCTCCAGCAGCTCCCGCAGCGCCCGGTCCACCTCGGCGTACCAGTCCTGCCAGCCGGTGAGCTGCATGTCCTGCCAGCGCGTGCCGTGGCCCGGCAGCAGCGGCAGGGAGACCGTCAGCCCGCGCTCGGCCAGGTACTCGGCCCAGGGGCGCAGCGACTGCGGGGAACCGGTGAAGCCGTGGCAGAGAAGCACGCCCACCTCTCCGCCCTCGTGGCGGAACGGCTCTGCTCCAGGGAGGACGGGCACCACAGTCTCCTTGATTGGTGAGGACGATGACGTAACGACTCGACGATGACCATGACGCGTGCGGGGTACGGGTACGTACGGGTGCGTCGCGCTGTGTGACTTCACCGTACGCGACCGGGATGACACCGACCAGGGTCGTCGGGCGCTCTCGGCGGAGCCAGGGGTTATGGTCTGATCGACAGACACAGGAAGGCTTTCGAGTTGATCTACGGCGCAATGAAGTTCTCCATCGGCGGTTCGCTGAAGCTCGCCTTCAGGCCGTGGGTGGAGGGCCTCGAGAACATTCCCGCGGAGGGGCCGGCGATCCTCGCGAGCAACCACCTGTCCTTCTCCGATTCCTTTTTCCTGCCGGCCGTGCTGGACCGGAAGGTGACCTTCATCGCGAAGGCGGAGTACTTCACCTCCCCCGGGGTCAAGGGCAAGCTGACCGCGGCCTTCTTCAAGGGCGTCGGCCAGCTCCCCGTGGACCGCTCCGGCGCGCGCGGTGCGGGCGAGGCCGCGATCAAGAGCGGCATCGAGGTCATCGAGCGCGGGGAGCTGTTCGGTATTTACCCCGAGGGGACCCGTTCACCCGACGGCCGCCTCTACCGGGGCAAGCCCGGTGGTCTGGCC
>NZ_JZWV01001121.1 GCF_000966975.1 Streptomyces katrae
GCCCGGTGGTCTGGCCCGGGTGGCGCTGGCCACCGGCGCCCCCGTGATCCCGGTGGCGATGATCGACACGGAGAAGATCCAGCCGCCCGGCAAGGTGGTCCCGAAGCTGATGCGCCCGGGCATCCGGATCGGCAAGCCGCTGGACTTCAGCCGCTACCAGGGCATGGACGGGGACCGCTTCATCCTGCGCTCGGTGACCGACGAGGTCATGTACGAGATCATGAAGCTCTCCGGCCAGGAGTACGTCGACATCTACGCGACGGCCGCCAAGCGGCAGATCGCGGACGCGGAAAAGGCCGCCAAGGAAGCCGCCAGGTCGGATAAGGCGGAAAAGGCGGATACGGCGGATACGGCCGACGGAAGCAACAAGGGCGACAAGGGCGCGGAGTAGTTCCCGCGGGCGGCTGCCGCCGTCCGCGCGGCCGGGGTGGGGGAAGATGGCGCCGAAGCGCGAGCGCGTCGTACGGATGTCGGTCGAGCAGCCGCTGTGGCGGGCGCTGACCGCGTACCGGCTGCTCACCATGGTCTACGCGGTCCTGCTGTTCGCCTCCGCGTACAAGGACTTCGTCCGTCCCGGCGTCGCGGTCGGCTACCTCACCGTCCTCGTCGTCTGGACCCTGGCCACCTACCGCCGGGTGGGCGGTGCGGCGCACTGCACCAGGGGCTTCCTGGCCGCGGACCTCACCGTCGCCCTCGCCGGGATCGCCCTCACCCCGCTCGCCGACACCCACGCCCGCATCCAGGCGGGCGGGCCGACCCTCCCCAGCATCTGGACGGCCGGCTCGGTCCTCGCCTTCGCCCTCAAGGGCGGCTGGCGCTGGGCCGGGATCGCCTCCACCTTCGTGGCCGTCGCCAACATCGCCATCCACGGCGGCGACCCCACCCGGGACACCCTGCACAACGTGCTGCTGGTCTGGGTCGCCTCCATCGCCCTCGGCTACGTCGTCGAGGTCGCCCGGGCCAGTGAGGCGACCCTCGCCCGCGCCCTGGAGATCGAGGCCGCCACCCGTGAGCGCGAACGCCTCGCCCGCGACATCCACGACGGGGTCCTCCAGGTCCTCGCCATGGTCCAGCGGCGGGGCACCGAGCTGGGCGGCGAGGCCGCCGAGCTGGGCCGGATGGCCGGGGAGCAGGAGGTGGCGCTGCGCACGCTGGTCTCCAGCGGGCTGGTCCGCCCCTCGCGGGTCTCGCGCGACGAGTCGCTGGGCGCGCTGGTGGACACGTACGAGGTGGAGGAGCCGGGCGCCGACGAGGGGGAGCTGGACCTGCGGGTCCTGCTGGCCCCGCACGCCGGCTCCCGGGTGAGCTTCGCCGAGCCCGGCACCCCGGTGCCGCTGCCCGCGCCCGCCGCGCGGGAGCTGGCCGCGGCCGTGGGCGCCGCCCTGGACAACGTGCGCAGGCACGCCGGGGAGGGGGCCAGTGCCTGGATCCTGGTCGAGGACTGGGGTGACGAGGTGATCGTGACCGTACGGGACGACGGCCCGGGCATCCCGGCCGGCCGGCTCGACCAGGCGGAGGGCGAGGGGCGGATGGGCGTGGCCCTGTCCATCCGGGGCCGGCTGCGTGACCTCGGCGGCAGCGCCGAGCTGGTGTCCGTCCCCGGGCAGGGCACCGAAGTGGAACTGAAAGTACCGAGGGGGAGGACCCAGTGAACGACAGTGGCAGCGAGGGCGTCGGCAGCGGCGCCGGCGGGCTCCACGACATCAGGGTGATGGTCGTCGACGACCATCCGATGTGGCGGGACGCGGTGGCCCGCGACCTGGCCGCGGCGGGCTTCGACGTCGTCGCCACCGCCGGGGACGGCCCGGAGGCGGTGCGCCGGGCCCGCGCCGTCGCCCCGCGGGTGCTGGTGCTCGACCTCAACCTGCCCGGTATGCCCGGGGTGCAGGTCTGCAAGGAGCTGGTCGGCGCCGATCCCGCGCTGCGCGTACTGGTCCTGTCGGCGAGCGGGGAGCACGCCGACGTGCTGGAGGCGGTGAAGTCCGGGGCGACCGGCTACCTGATGAAGTCGGCCGGGGCGCAGGAGCTGATCGACGCGGTCCGCCGCACCGCGGTCGGAGACCCGGTGTTCACGCCGGGCCTGGCCGGGCTGGTCCTCGGCGAGTACCGGCGCCTGGCCACCGACCCGGCTCCGGCCGCCGCCGACGAGCCGAAGGCCCCGCAGCTGACCGACCGGGAGACCGAGGTGCTGCGGCTG
>NZ_JZWV01001122.1 GCF_000966975.1 Streptomyces katrae
CGGCTGGTGGCCAAGGGGCTGTCGTACAAGCAGATCGCGGAGCGGCTGGTCATCTCGCACCGGACGGTGCAGAACCACGTCCAGAACACCCTGGGCAAGCTCCAGCTGCACAACCGGGTGGAGCTCGTCCGGTATGCGATAGAGCGCGGGCTCGACGACGCGTAAGGGTGCCCCGGCCTTACCCGCCGGTCGTACTTACTTCCCCGTACGAGTGAACACGCGTACGCAACGCCCCGTAATTCCACCGGAATTGCCCACTCCAGCCCCCTCGCTGTGACCTGGGTCACCACTAGCGTGACCGTCATGGCGAAGGGAGATTCCATGAAGGTCGGAGTGCTCACGGGCGGCGGCGACTGCCCCGGGCTCAACGCGGTGATCAGGGGCGTCGTCCGCAAGGGCGTCCAGGAGTACGGATACGGGTTCGTCGGTTTCAAGGACGGCTGGCGGGGGCCGGTCGAGGGGGACACCGTCCCGCTCGACATCCCCGCCGTCCGCGGGATCCTGCCCCGCGGCGGCACCATCCTCGGCTCCTCGCGCACCAACCCGTTCAAGACGGACAACGGCGTCCGCGCGATCAAGGACAACCTCGCCAAGGCCGAGGTCGACGCGCTCATCGCGATCGGCGGCGAGGACACCCTGGGCGTGGCCGCCCGCCTGTACGAGGAGTACGGCATCCCCTGCGTCGGCGTGCCCAAGACCATCGACAACGACCTGTCGGCCACCGACTACACCTTCGGCTTCGACACGGCCGTCGGCATCGCGACCGAGGCCATCGACCGGCTCCACACCACGGCCGAGTCCCACATGCGGGTCCTGGTCGTCGAGGTGATGGGCCGGCACGCCGGCTGGATCGCCTTGCACTCGGGGCTGGCGGGCGGGGCGAACGTCATCCTCATCCCCGAGCAGCGCTTCGACGTGGACCAGGTGTGCGCCTGGGTCACCTCCCGCTTCAAGGCGAGCTACGCGCCGATCGTGGTGGTCGCGGAGGGGGCCATGCCGAAGGACGGCGAGCTGGTGCTCAAGGACGCCGTGTCCCGGGACTCCTTCGGGCACGTCCGGCTGTCGGGCGTCGGGGAGTGGCTGGCGAAGGAGATCGAGGGCAGGACCGGCAAGGAGGCCCGTACGACGGTCCTCGGGCACATCCAGCGCGGGGGCACCCCGAGCGCCTTCGACCGGTGGCTGGCCACCCGCTTCGGGCTGCACGCGATCGACGCGGTGCGGGACGGGGACTTCGGGAAGATGGTCGCGCTGAAGGGGACGGACATCGTGCGGGTGCCGATCGCCGAGGCGACGGCGAAGCTGAAGACGGTCGACCCGAAGCTGTACGAGGAGGCGGGGGTCTTCTTCGGCTGAGCCGCCGAGCCGCCGCTGAGCCTCTGCGGGGGGTCGCACCACGGGCCGTATCGTGACGAAAGCGATGGAACGGCCCGTGGTCCGACCTTTCGGGAGTGAGCGTGGAGATCCTGGCCTTCGGAGTGACCGCCGACGAGGAGCCGCTCCTGGAGCGGGCCTTCGCACGGGAGGGCCGGCACGAGGTCCGCTGCCTGGACGTCTTCCTCGACGAGGACACCGCGCCGATCGCCGCCGGGTACGAGGTGGTCTCCTCCAGCGTCAACGCCGACCTGGGCGGCCGGGTACTGAACGTCCTGGCCGCGGGCGGGACCCGGCTCGTCGCCCAGCGGTCCACCGGCTTCAACAACATCGACCTCGACGCGGCCCGGCGGCTCGGGCTGACCGTCAGCCGCGTCTCCTACTACTCCCCCTACTCGGTCGCCGAGTTCGCCTGGACCCTCGCCATGGCCGTGAACCGGCGCATCGTCCGCGCCTCGAACCGCACCCGGGACTTCGACTTCCGCCTGAACGGGCTGATGGGCCGGGACATGCGGGGCCGCACGGCGGGGGTGCTGGGGACGGGGAAGATCGGCGAGGCGTTCACGCGGATCGCGCACGGGTTCGGGATGCGGCTGCTGGGCTGGGACATCGCACCGAACCCGGCGTGCGTGGAGCTGGGGATGACGTACGTGGAGAAGGAGGAGCTCTTCGCCTCGGCGGACCTGATCAGCCTGCACGTGCCGCTGATGGAGGCGACCCGTCACCTGGTCGACGCGGGGGCGCTGGCGGTGATGAAGGACGACGCGATCCTGGTGAACTCCAGCCGGGGAGGGCTGGTCGACACGGAGGCGCTGGTCGGGGAGCTGCGGGAGGGGCGGTTCGCGGGGGTCGGGCTGGACGTGTACGAGGCGGAGGCGGGGGTGTTCTTCCTGGACAAGTCCCTGGAGGCGTTCCCGGACGACACGCTCGCGCGGCTGATCACGTTTCCGAACGTGCTGGTCACTTCTCACCAGGCGTACTACACGCACGACGCGGTGGGGCAGATCATCGAGGCGACGGTCCGGAACGTGGCGGACTACCTGGCGGGCCGCCGCTCCGAAAACACCCTGGTCCCGGGCCCGGCCTGACCGCTCCTCCCCCAGCGGTAGCCGGGGGAAGAACGGGTGAAGGGCGGGCAGGGGACCGGCCCCGCAGAGCCGACCCCCGACCCGATCGCTAGGCCCGCCCCACCGGGGCCAGGCCCCGGACCAGGTCGGAGACCAGCTCCGCGCCCCGCAGGGTCAGCACCGACTCCGGGTGGAACTGGACGCCCGCGAAGCCCCGCGCCGCACAGCGGAGGGCGTGGACCTCGGAGGTGACGGGGTCGCGGGAGACCTCCACCCCGTGCGCCGCCAGCTCCGCCTCCGTCTCCGCGTCACAGGCGGCCGTGTACGTGTTGTAGAAGCCGACCACCTCCGGCCGCCCGAAGAGCTCGATCCGCACCTGCGCCCCCTGCGCCGGCTCCGCCTTGCGGACGAGGGGGAGGCCGATCTCCGCCGCCAGCAGCTCGTGCCCGAGGCAGACGCCGAGCAGCCCGCCCCGGTGCGAGGCGAGCAGCTCGCCCGCCAGCCCGCGCAGCATCCGCATCTTCGGGTCCGCCCCGTCGCCCGGGTCGCCCGGGCCCGGGCCCAGCACGATCGGGCCCTCCCAGGCCAGCGCCTCCTCCCGCAGCCCCGGCGCGTCGTAGCGGCGTACCGTCACCGACAGCCCCGCCGCCCGCAGCACGTGCGCCAGCATCGCCGTGAACGTGTCCTCGCCGTCCACCACCAGCGCGTGCCCGCCCACGGCGGGCATCCGCTCCTGCATCCGCAGCCAGAACGGCGCCAGGTCCGCCCGCCGCGCGGACAGTGCCGCCTGGACCCGGGGGTCGTCCGCCAGCCGGGCGCCGGCGGAGGCGACCGGCCGGGGCGCGGCCTCCCGGACGCCCAGGGCCGCCAGCACCCCGGCGGCCTTGGCGTGGGTCTCGGCCACCTCCCCGAGCGGGTCCGAGTGGCGGACCAGGGTGGCCCCGACCGGCACCCGCAGCGTCCCGTCCGGGGCGATGTCGGCGGTGCGGATGAGGATGGGGGAGTCCAGGGTCTGGGCGCCGGACGCGTCCAGGCCGAGCAGCGCCAGCGCGCCCGCGTAGTAGCCGCGGCCCCCGCTCTCGTACCGCTCGATCACCCGGCAGGCGTTCTGCACCGGCGAGCCCGTCACCGTCGCCGCGAACATGGTCTCCCGCAGCACCTCCCGGACGTCCAGGGAGGAGCGGCCGCGCAGCTCGTACTCGGTGTGCGCGAGGTGGGCCATCTCCCGCAGACGGGGGCCGACGACGGTCCCGCCCATGTCACCGACCGTGCACATCATCTTCAGTTCCTCGTCCACCACCATCGACAGCTCCTCGGTCTCCTTGCGGTCGCCGAGGAAGGCGAGGAGCGACTCGGCCGTCGGTCCGTCCGCCGGGTAGCGGTAGGTGCCGCTGATGGGGTTCATGACCACCGTGCCGCCCGTCATGCGGACGTGGACCTCCGGGCTGGCCCCGACCAGGGTGCGGTCCGGGGTGTGGACCACGTACGTCCAGTACGCGCCCCGCTCGCCCTCCAGCAGCCGCCGGAACAGGGCCAGGGCGTCGGCCCGGCCGAAACCGCCGATCCGGCCCCGGTAGGTCCGCCGGATCACGAAGTTCGCGCCCTCGCCGCGGCCGATCTCGTCGCGGATCACCCGCTCGACGGTGGCCGCGTACTCCTCGTCGCCGACGTCGAAGCGGCCGTCCTCCACCCGTACGCCGTGGTCCGGGAGGGCGGCCAGTGCCTCGGCGAGGGGGATCTCGTACGCCTCCTCGGCGGCCAGCACGCTCAGCGGGGTGCCGTCGTCGCGCACGTCGAACCCGCGCTCGCGGATCTGGTGGAACGGGACCAGGGCCAGGGTGGGCAGGTCCCGCACGGGCAGGTCGGCCAGGCGCTCGGCCTCGTGGACCGGGCCGAGGAGCACCTCGACGGTGTCGTGGTCCCGGCCGGGGGTGCGCCGGCGCAGCAGCGCGAAGGACGGGGCGGCGGGGTCGAGGAGCCGGGTGAGGGAGAAGTCGGACTGGGGCATGGGGCGGGCGTCCTTCCGGTGGGGTGTCGGGAGGAGGGACGGCCCGTGCCTGCCTGCGTACGCAGAAGGCCGCCCCTCGGGGCGGCCTTCGTGTCGCTCGTGTCAGTGGGTACGCACGAGGGGCGGGCCGCCGGGAGCGGACCACCACCAGTTCTGGACGGAGAGCGCGTACATGGGAGGCACCATAGCCCACGAGGGCCCCCGGCCGCCGCATCCCGCCCTTTCCGCAAGATGAACCTTGAATTCCGTTCATCTGCGCGCCGTGGACCTTCGAAAGGCCTTCGAACGACACCGTCTCACCAGGTGGGCGTCCGGCCGGACACGGTGAATGACGCCGTAATGTGTACGAGGTGACCGTGAACGCTGAAAACCACGCCCTCGCCGCCAAGGCGACCTGGCGAGACCTTCCCGCGGCGCAGCAGCCTTCGTACCCCGATGCCGAGGCCCTGCGCGCTGTCGTCGCGGACCTCGAGTCGTATCCTCCGCTCGTCTTCGCGGGCGAGTGCGACCAGCTGCGCGCCCGCCTGGGAGCCGTCGCCAAGGGCGAGGCGTTTCTGCTGCAGGGCGGCGACTGCGCCGAGGCCTTCGACGCCGTATCCGCCGACCACATCCGCGCCAAGCTGAAGACCCTGCTCCAGATGAGCGCCGTCCTGACGTACGCGGCCTCCGTGCCCGTAGTCAAGGTCGGCCGCATCGCGGGCCAGTACTCCAAGCCCCGTTCCAAGGACACCGAGACCCGCGACGGCGTGACCCTGCCGACCTACCGCGGCGACTCGGTCAACGGCTTCGCCTTCACCGAAGAGGCCCGCGTCCCGGACCCGGAGCGCCTGAAGCGCATGTACCACGCGTCGGCCTCGACGCTGAACCTGGTGCGCGCCTTCACCACCGGCGGTTACGCCGACCTGCGCCAGGTGCACGCCTGGAACCAGGACTTCGTGAAGTCCTCCCCGTCCGGGCAGCGCTACGAGCAGCTCGCGCGGGAGATCGACAACGCGCTGAACTTCATGAAGGCCTGTGGCACCGACCCGGCCGAGTTCAAGGCGGTGGAGTTCTACTCCTCGCACGAGGCCCTGCTGCTGGACTACGAGGGCGCCCTCACCCGTACGGACTCCCGTACCGGAAAGCTGTACGACACCTCCGGTCACATGGTCTGGATCGGTGAGCGCACCCGCCAGCTGGACCACGCGCACATCGAGTTCTGCTCGCAGATCGCCAACCCGATCGGCATCAAGCTCGGCCCGACCACCACGGTGGACGAGGCGCTGACCTACATCGACCGCCTGGACCCCGAGCGGGAGCCGGGCCGCCTGACCTTCGTCGTCCGCATGGGCGCCGACAAGGTCCGCGACAAGCTCCCCGAGCTGGTCGACAAGGTCACCGCTTCCGGTGCGACCGTCGCCTGGGTCACCGACCCGATGCACGGCAACACCTTCGAGGCGGCCTCGGGGCACAAGACGCGCCGTTTCGACGACGTCCTGGACGAGGTCAAGGGCTTCTTCGAGGTCCACAAGGCCCTCGGCACCCACCCGGGCGGCATCCACGTCGAGCTCACCGGTGACGACGTCACGGAGTGCGTGGGCGGCGGCGACGAGATCTTCGTCGACGACCTGCACCAGCGCTACGAGACGGCCTGCGACCCGCGCCTCAACCGCAGCCAGTCCCTGGACCTGGCGTTCCTGGTGGCGGAGATGTACCGCGACCAGTAGGCAGCACCTTGTGAGGACGGGGCGCGGATCGATGTGATCCGCGCCCCATCCTCGTCTCCGGGCCTTTTAGGCTTACCTAACTTTGGGTACGGTTAGGTAAGCCTCACCGCATCGGGGTGGCTGCAAGAACCATTCCGCTCAGGGAGGTGAACCGCGTGTACGTCTGCTCTTGTTTCGGGGTCACCGACAAGCAGGTCAAGGAACACGCGGCCGCCGGGGCCTGCACCCCCCGCCAGATCGCCTCGGTCACCAAGGCCGGCACCGATTGCGGCTCCTGCGTGCGGACCATCCAGGGCC
>NZ_JZWV01001123.1 GCF_000966975.1 Streptomyces katrae
CGGTCACCAAGGCCGGCACCGATTGCGGCTCCTGCGTGCGGACCATCCAGGGCCTCCTGGGCCGTGGCGCGTGCCCGCGCCGGGAACTGCTGGAGAAGGGCAACGCGGCCGGGGTCCTCGCCGCCGACCCGGCTCCTGCGCAGCTGGCGGAAGCCGCCTGAGCCGTCAGCTCGGCTGTTCGATGAGCTGGGCGATGTACAGGGCCTCGCCCAGGGACTCGATGAGCTCCAGCTGGGTGTCGAGGTAGTCGATGTGGTGCTCCTCGTCCTCCAGGATCTCCTCGAAGAGGCGGGCGGAGGGGATGTCGCCCTTCCCGCGCATGACCTCGATGCCGCGCTTGAGGCGGTCGATCGCCTCCACCTCGACCTGCCGGTCGGCCTGGAACATCTCGGTGATCGTCTGTCCGACGCGTACGTGGAAGAGGCGCTGGTAATTCGGCAGACCGTCGAGCATGAGGATGCGCTCGGTGAGTTTGTCCGCGTGCTTCATCTCGTCGATGGACTCTTCACGCGTGTACTTGGCGAGCTTCGTCCACCCCTTGTTGTCCTGGATGCGGTAGTGCAGCCAGTACTGGTTGATGGCGGTGAGCTCGCCGGTCAGCTGCTCGTTCAGGAACTCGAGGACCTCGGGGTCGCCCTGCATCGCAGAGGCTCCTTCCAGGCAATGTCAGCTAGGTGACTGGGCAGTGCGCGCATCTTTGCACCGCCGTACGGGGCCGTCCAGTAAGTGCCTCCTTAGTGGGAGTTGCTGGGACTTGCCCCTTTCGGTTCGTACCTGGTCGTGACCACCCCGCCACGTCTGTCACCATGGAGGCATGGGTCAGCCGGACAGCCGGGAAATTCCGGGAGCAGAGCAGCTCGAGCTCCCTCCGGGGCAGCGGTTGCAGAAGGGCTGGCCCGTGACCCACTACGGTCCGGTGCCCAAGTTCAAGCCGGACCGCTGGGAGTTCCGCGTCTTCGGCGCGACGGCCGACGGTGAGAAGCACTGCTGGAACCACGAGGAGTTCGCGGCGCTGCCGTTCGACTCGGTGGTGGCGGACCTGCACTGCGTCACCAAGTTCAGCATGCAGGGCGCCGAATGGGGCGGGGTGCTGGCCCGCGAGATCCTCGCCCTGGCCCCGCCCGCCCCGCAGGTCACGCATGTGATGGTCTGGGCCGAGTACGGGTTCAGCTCCAACCTGCGGCTGGCCGACTTCGCCTCCGACCGCACGGTCTTCGCCACCCACATGGGCGGCGAACCGCTGACGGCCGAACACGGCTTCCCGCTGCGCCTGGTGGTCCCGCACCTGTACGCCTGGAAGGGACCCAAGTGGGTCCGCGGTGTCGAGTACATGACCGCCGACCGCCGCGGCTTCTGGGAGGAGCGCGGCTACCACAACATCGGCGACCCCTGGCGCGAGCAGCGCTACTCGTACCAGGAGGGGCCGGGGGACGGTCCGGAGCTGTGATCCGCCCTTAGTGGTGGTACTGGTGGACGACGGCGTGGCCCTTGCCGCGGCCGATCATCCACTTGTTGACCGGGGTGGTCACGACGAAGGCGAGCGCCAGCGAGATCGCCAGCGCGATCCAGAACAGGGCCTCGGAGAGGTGGGCGTCCATGGCGCCCGGCCAGACGGCGATGACGCCGTTGTCGATCAGCTCCATGACGGTTGTCGATCAGCTCCATGACGGCGATCGACAGGGTGTCCGCGGCCAGTGCCACCCGGACGGCCGAACGGAAGTCCACGCCGGCGGCCAGGATCCCGCGCAGGGTGAGGGCGTAGCCGAAGAAGAACGCGAGGACGATCGCCAGGATCATCGTCGGGAGGTTTCCCCAGCCCAGGGCGGTGCCGACGATCATGCCGAGCACCTCGCCGATGGCGCAGCCGGTGAGGCAGTGGAGGGTCGCCCTGGCGGCCATGCCCCAGCCGACGGGGCCGGCGCCGTGGGCGTGCGCGCCGCCGTGGGCGTGCGCGTGGCCGTGGTCGGTGTGGGCGGAGTGGTCGGCGTGCTGCTCGTGGTGCTGGTGCTGCTCGTGGCCGTGGTGCTCGTGCTCGTGGCCCTGGTGCTCGTGGTGCTCGTGATGTGTGTGCGGCTGCTCCATGACGATTACCCCCTGAAGGCCTGGCGGAACGCCGGGTGGCGGTCCCGCCGACTGGTGGAACCGTATACCCCCTAGGGGTATTCCCTCAAGGATTTTCGCGGGTGTCAGTGCAGGTCGCGGAGCTCCTTCAGCAGGGCCACGTCCGCCGCGTGCCCCTCCTTGCCGCCCGGCGTCTCGATGATCAGCGGTACGCCTTCCATCTCCGGGTGCGAGAACAGCTCGGCGAAGGCCTCCCGGCCGATGTGGCCCTGGCCGATGTTGGCGTGCCGGTCCTTGTGGGCGCCGACGCCCTCCTTGGAGTCGTTGGCGTGGACCAGCTTGAGCCGGCCCGCGCCGACCGTGTCCACCAGCAGGTCCAGCGTCTGCTTGGTGCCGCCCGGCTCGGCCAGGTCGTGCCCGGCCGCGAAGATGTGGCAGGTGTCCAGGCAGATGCCCAGCTTCTCGTGGTGGTCGAGGGCCTCGAAGTACGGGCCGAAGTCCCAGGTCCGCGAGCAGAGCGAGGAGCCCTGCCCGGCCGTGGACTCCAGCAGCAGGAACGGGTCGTCCTCGTGCGTCAGCTCGTCCAGCAGCGGCAGCATGAACTCCCTGACCAGCATGAACTCCCTGACCTGCGCGTACGCCGCCTCACGCGGGCGGCCGCCGGTGGCTGACCCGGTGTGCACGACCACCCCGAGCGCGCCGATCTCCCGGCCCCGCCGCAGCGAGTGCCGCAGGGACTCCACCGACTTCTCCACGGTCGCCTCGGTGTGCGAGCCGAAGTTGATCAGGTACGGGGCGTGCACGTACGCCGGGACCGACTCCTCGGCGCACTGCGCGCGGAACAGCTCGTCCTGCGCCGGGTTCCCGGTCGGGGTGGCCCAGCCGCGCGGGTTGGCCACGAAGACCTGGACGGCCTCGGCGCCCATCTCACGGGCGTACGTCAGACCCACCGAGGCGAGCCCGCCGGCGACGGGCACGTGCCCGCCCACGGGATTGCGAAGCAACGGTGCTCAGAGCCCCTTGGTCTTGATGGTGATCGTGCTGCCCTCGGGGACGCTCTGCCCGGCCGGCACCGACTGCGTGTCCACCGTGCTGCTGAAGGAGAGGAACGGGCGCTCCACCTTCACCTTGAAGCCCAGGGCCTCCAGTGCCTTGCGGGCCGCTTCCACGTCCTGGCCGGTCACGCTCGGCACCTGGACCGGGCGGGGGCCCTTGGAGAGGGTCAGCGTGACGGTGTCCCCGGCGGCCGCCTGGGCGCCCGCGCCGACCGACTGGTTGGCCACCGCACCGGCGGGTGCGGGGGAGTTGACCTGGTCGGGGGCCGTCGCCACCTTCAGGCCGAGGGCCTCCAGCGCGGCCCGCGCCTGGTCGGCGGGCTGGCCGGTGACGTTCGGGACCTGGACCGGGCGGCCCTTGCTGACCTGGAGGGAGACGGCGGTGTCCGGGGCCCGCTTCTGGCCGCCGGCCGGGTCGGTGGAGATCACCGAGCCCTGCGCCACGTCCTGGCTGAAGGCCTGGGTGACGATGCCGGGGGCCAGCCCGGCCTTGGTCAGCTCGGCCTTGGCGTCCTCCAGCGGGCGGCCCTTGAGGTCGGGCACGCTGACCAGCTCGGGGCCGCGCGAGACGGTGAGGGTGACCGCACCGTTGCCCTTGATCCGCTTGCCGCCCGCGGGGTCGGAGTTCATGACCGTCCCGCGCTCGAAGGCCTCGCTGAACTTCCGGTCGACCTTCTTGACGCCGAGGCCGGCGGCGGAGAGCTCCGCCCTGGCCTGCTCCTCCGTCTTGCCGAGGAGGTTGGGGACCTTGGTGAACTGGCCGGAGTTGATGTACCAGACCCCGGCGCCCAGGCCCAGGGCGAGCAGGATCCCGGCGATGACCACGACCATGCCGCGGCGCTGCCAGCGGGGGGCCGGGGGCGGCGGGGGCGTCGGCTCCTGCGGCCGCTCCAGGCGGGAGGTGTGGTGCAGCACCGCCTCCTGGGCCTGCCCCGCCAGCGGGCGCGGGATCACGCTGGTGCGGTCCTCGGCGGCGGACCGTTCGGTGGCCCGCGCCTGCGGCGGTACGGCGTCCAGCTCCGCCTCGCCGATCCGCGCACGGGCCTCGCGGGCCATGCCCAGCAGGGCGGCGGCGTCGGCGGGGCGCAGCCCGGGGGTGCGGGCGGTGGCGGCGGCCGACGGGGGCGGGACGTCCTCGTTGAGGTGCTGGAACAGCACCTGGGCGGGGGTACCGCCGGTGTGCGGCTTGGAGCCCGTGAGCATCTCGTACAGCACGACGCCGCAGGCGTAGACGTCCACGCGGGCGTCGTAGACCCCGTCCTCGATCTGCTCGGGGGCGAGGTAGGAGACGGTGCCGAGGACGGAGCCGGTGGTGTGGGTGGCGGCGTCCACGGAGCGGACGAGGCCGAAGTCGGCGACCTTGACCCGGCCGTCGTCGCCGATCAGGACGTTCTCGGGCTTGATGTCCCGGTGGACGAAACCGGCGCGGTGGGCGGTGCCGAGGGCGGCGAGGACCGGCTCCAGGATGTCGAGCGCGGCCCGCGGCTGGAGCGCGCCGCGCTCGCGCAGGACGTCGCGCAGGGTGCAGCCGGAGACGTACTCCATGGCGAGGTACGTGTACGGGCCGTCGGTGCCCTGGTCGAAGACGGCCACGACGTTGGGGTGCGCGAGGCGGGCCACGGACTTCGCCTCGCGGATGAAACGGTCGACGAACGCGGCGTCGGCGGCCAGGTCCGGGTGCATGATCTTGAGCGCGAGGACGCGGTCGAGGCGGGTGTCGAGGGCCCGGTAGACCGTCGCCATGCCGCCCGCGGCGATGCGGGCTTCGACGCGGTAGCGGCCGTCGAGCACGCGCCCGACGAGGGGGTCATCCAGGGTCGTATCCACCCGGCGATTCTACGAGGGGCCCCGCCACCCCCGGCCGGGGCGTCCACGCTTGCAGCGCAGCCGTGACATGCGGGGGGCGGGGGCGGGCCGGTACGGGGG
>NZ_JZWV01001124.1 GCF_000966975.1 Streptomyces katrae
CCCGGACCCCCGCCCGGACCGCCCCACCAGGGCGCTCTCCCCCGGCAGGGGCTAGCCTGAGGCACGGCATGACTGGTGATCGACGCTCTAGGAGGCGCTCGGATGGGTGCAGGCGCCCCGCGGATCTTCGTCTCGCATCTGTCGGGTGTGCCCGTCTTCGACCCCAACGGCGACCAGGTGGGCCGGGTCCGTGACCTCGTGGCGATGCTGCGCGTGGGCGGGCGCCCGCCGCGGCTGCTGGGCCTGGTGGTCGAGGTGGTCAGCCGGCGCCGGATCTTCCTGCCGATGACCCGGGTGACGGGCGTGGAGTCCGGGCAGGTCATCACCACCGGCGTGGTCAACATGCGCCGTTTCGAGCAGCGGCCGACCGAGCGGCTGATCATCGGCGAGCTGCTGGACCGCCGGGTGACGCTGGTGGCCAGCGGTGAGGAGGTCACCGTCCTGGACGTGGCCATCCAGCAGCTGCCGGCGCGCCGTGACTGGGAGATCGACCGGATCTTCGTCCGCAAGGGCAAGGGGGGCGCGCTGCGCCGCCGGGGCGAGACCCTGACGGTGGAGTGGTCCGCGGTGACGGGCTTCTCCCTGGAGGAGGAGGGGCAGGGCGCCGAGAACCTGGTGGCCACCTTCGAGCAGATGCGCCCGGCCGACGTGGCGAACGTGCTGCACCACCTGACGCCGAAGCGGCGCGCGGAGGTGGCCAACGCCCTCGACGACGACCGGCTCGCGGACGTCCTGGAGGAGCTGCCGGAGGACGAGCAGGTGGAGATCCTCGGCAAGCTGAAGGAGGAGCGCGCCGCCGACGTCCTGGAGGCGATGGACCCGGACGACGCGGCCGACCTGCTCTCCGAGCTGCCCGAGGACGACAAGGAGCGGCTGCTGACGCTGATGCAGCCGGACGACGCGGCCGACGTGCGCCGTCTGCTGTCGTACGAGGAGAACACCGCGGGCGGTCTGATGACCACGGAGCCGATCGTGCTGCGGCCCGACGCGACCGTGGCCGACGCGCTGGCCCGGGTGCGCCAGTCGGACCTGTCGCCGGCGCTGGCGGCGCAGGTGTACGTGTGCCGGCCGCCGGACGAGACGCCGACGGGCAAGTACCTGGGGACGGTGCACTTCCAGCGGCTGCTGCGGGACCCCCCGTTCACCCTGGTCAGCTCGATCGTGGACACGGACCTGCCGCCGCTGCCCCCGGACGCCTCCCTGCCCGTCGTGACGAGCTACCTGGCCGCGTACAACATGGTCGCGGCGCCCGTCGTCGACGAGAGCGGGTCGCTGCTGGGCGCGGTGACGGTCGACGACGTCCTGGACCACCTGCTGCCCGACGACTGGCGGGAGACGGACTTCCATTCCGAGGAGGCCGTGCATGGCCACTGAGCGCGGACGCGGCGAGGCGGCGCGCGAGCGTCGGCAGAGGCGCCGCGAGCAGGCCCGTGAGGGGCTCTCGGAGCGCCTGGAGGAGGCGGCGCGGCTGCGCGTCGAGCGGGCGGCGGAACGTTCCTCCGAGCGGGCGCGCGCCGGTGCGCCGTCGGGGTCCAGTGCGCTGACGCGCTCGCGGGTGCGGCTGGACCAGCCGCGCCAGGACCGGCGCAAGCTGCTGCCGGAGTACGACCCGGAGGCCTTCGGGCGGCTGTCGGAGCGGGTGGCGCGGTTCCTGGGCACGGGCCGGTTCATCGTCTGGATGACGCTGGTCATCGTGGTGTGGGTGCTGTGGAACGTGTTCGCCCCGGACCACCTGCGGTTCGACCAGTACCCGTTCATCTTCCTGACGCTGATGCTGTCCCTCCAGGCCTCGTACGCGGCCCCGCTGATCCTGCTCGCGCAGAACCGGCAGGACGACCGGGACCGGGTCACCCACGAGCAGGACCGCAAGCAGAACGAGCGGTCGATCGCGGACACCGAGTACCTGACCCGGGAGATCGCGGCGCTGCGGATGGGTCTGGGCGAGGTCGCGACGCGCGACTGGATCCGCTCGGAGTTCCAGGACCTGATCAAGGAGATGGACGAGCGGCGGCTGTTCCCGGGTGAAAGTGACGAAGGCGACCGCTGACGGGCTTACCTGAGCCCTGCTACCGAGCCGTACCATCGGGGGCATGGCTACCGAGACACCCTCCGCCGCCGTGCCGGAGCAGGACGCGATCCTGGACGCGCTGGCGACGGTCAACGACCCCGAGATCCACCGGCCGATCACCGAGCTCGGCATGGTCAAATCGGTGGAGATCGGCGACGGCGGCGCGGTCGCCGTCACGGTGTACCTGACGGTGTCGGGCTGCCCCATGCGCGAGACCATCACCAAGAACGTCACCGACGCCGTCGCGAAGGTCGCCGGCGTCACCTCCGTCGCCGTCTCCCTGGACGTGATGAGCGACGAGCAGCGCAAGGAGCTGGCGGCCACCCTGCGCGGCGGCACCGCCGAGCGCGAGGTGCCCTTCGCCAAGCCGGGCTCGCTGACCCGTGTGTACGCGGTCGCCTCCGGCAAGGGCGGCGTGGGCAAGTCCTCCGTCACGGTCAACCTGGCGGCGGCGATGGCGGCCGACGGCCTGAAGGTCGGCGTGGTCGACGCGGACATCTACGGGCACAGCGTGCCGCGGATGCTGGGCGTGGACGGCAAGCCCACCCAGGTCGAGAACATGATCATGCCGCCGTCGGCGAACGGCGTGAAGGTCATCTCCATCGGCATGTTCACCCCGGGCAACGCCCCGGTGGTGTGGCGCGGCCCGATGCTGCACCGCGCGCTCCAGCAGTTCCTGGCCGACGTGTTCTGGGGCGACCTGGACGTGCTGCTGCTGGACCTGCCGCCGGGTACGGGCGACATCGCCATCTCGGTGGCGCAGCTGGTCCCGAACGCGGAGATCCTGGTAGTCACCACCCCGCAGCAGGCGGCGGCCGAGGTCGCGGAGCGGGCCGGTTCGATCGCCGTGCAGACGCACCAGAAGATCGTGGGCGTCGTCGAGAACATGTCGGGCCTGCCGTGCCCGCACTGCGACGAGATGGTGGACGTCTTCGGCACGGGCGGCGGCCAGCTGGTCGCGGACGGCCTGACGAAGACCACGGGCGCCACGGTGCCGGTGCTGGGCCAGATCCCGATCGACGTGCGGCTGCGCGAAGGCGGCGACAACGGCAAGCCGGTCGTCCTCGCGGACCCGGACTCGCCGGCGGGCGCGGCCCTGCGCACGATCGCGGGCAAGCTGGGCGGCCGCGCCCGCGGCCTCTCGGGCATGTCCCTGGGCATCACCCCGCGCAACAAGTTCTAGCACCGGCACGCGCACCCGCAGGGTCCGCGCCGCGTGAAGGGCACCGCCGCCAGGCGGTGCCCTTTCCTATTCGTACGCCGCGAGGTCGGCGATGGCCGAGAAGCCGAGCCCGTACGCGCTCATCCCCCGCCCGTACGCACCCAGGTGCACCCCGCTGCCGGTGGACCCGGCCAGCACCCACCCGAACTCCGACTCGCGGTAGTGGAACGGCGTCGGCTCCCCGTCCACCGGCAGCGACAGCGTCGACCAGTCCGGCCCCGTGAGGTCGTCGGCCAGCTCCCACGCCGCTTCCGTCTGCTGGTCCAGCCAGTCGTCGCGCAGGCTGTGGTCCATCTGCGGCGGCCAGCTGTAGGCCAGCAGCCCGGAGCCGGCCAGCCAGGCGGCCGAGGAGACCGAGGTGGCCTCCAGGACGCCGGTCCCGTCGCCGCTGCGCCGCAGGGGGTTGCTGGCGACGGTGACGACCACCGCGAAGCGCTCCTTCTCGCCGGTGGCGATCTCGCCGCGGACCGAGGGTTCGTCGCCGTGGCCGGTGGAGCCGTGCTCCACGGTGCCGTCGGCGCCGGTGCCGACCTGCATGAGCCAGCGGGGGCCGGTGAACGCCCCGTCCAGCCCGTACCAGGGGAATTCGGCCTTCAGGTACCCCTCGGCCGCTCGCCGGGCCGCGGGGACGGGCGCGGTGGCGTCGGCGGGCGGCGCCGCCGGCTCGGGCTGCGGGGCCGTGGCGTCGGGGGCTTCGGCGGGCTGTGCGCCCACCCGGCTACTGCTCGTGCTCGTCGTCTCCATGGGCGGCCTCTCGTTCCGTGGGGTCCGGAACGGCCCTCCCCCTCGCGTCGCTGGGGGGACCCCCATCCTCGGGCGTCCTCGGTCCGGACAGATGGAGGATAGCCATCCGGCCCGGGATCGACGGGCAGGCTGCGTCTCAGGTGGCGTCGGCGTCGAAGGGCGTACGCGTTTCCACGGCCGGTGCGGCGGGCTTCTTCAGCAGGTCGGGACCAGTGCCGGCGGCGGGCGTGGCGGAGGCCGGGGCGGCGGAGGGCACCGGGCCGGTGTCGCGGCTGTTGACCGCGTCGGTGACCTCGTTCAGCTCCTTGCGGAGGTCGAAGCTGCTGCGCAGCTCCTGGAGGTCCTCGTTCTCCGTGAGCTGCTTGCGGATGAAGGTCTTGGGGTTCAGGTCCTCGAACTCGAAGTCCTTGAACTCGGGTCCCAGCTCGGAGCGGATGTCCTGCTTGGCGCTGTCGGAGAACGCGCGGATCTTGCGGATGAAGCCCGAGACGTCCTGGATCACCTTCGGGAGCTTGTCCGGCCCGAAGATGAGGATGGCGAGCACCACGATGGTGACCAGCTCGAGTGCGCCTATGTCGTTGAACACCTTGCCGCTCCTCGGCTCTCTCCCACGTCCGGCCCGGTCAACGGTACCCGGCGATCCCGGCCCTCCCCTACGCCGGTGCGGGCCCTTCGCCGGATTCACCCGGCCGTCGTGTGGTGTTTCCGGGCCGGACGCCGCGGCTCAGGAGCCGCTCGCCGAGCCGAGCACCACGTCCAGGGTGTGCTCGCGGGCGTCGCGCAGCACGGTCAGGGAGAGGTGGTCGCCGGGCCGGTGGGCCCGGATCTTGATGATCAGCTCGTCGCCGCCGTGGACGCGGACCCCGTCCACCTTGGTGATCACGTCGCCGGGGCGGATGCCGGCGCGGGCGCCGGGGCCGCCGGCCACGACGGCGGGCTTGCCGTCCTCGCCCTTGGAGTCGACCCGGGCTCCGTCGCCGGTGTACTGCATGTCCAAGGTGACCCCGATGACGGGGTGGGTGGCGTGGCCGGTGCGGATGAGCTCCTCGGCGACCCGCTTGCCCTGGTTGACGGGGATGGCGAAGCCGAGGCCGATGCTGCCGCTCTGGCGGGTGCGTTCGCCTTCGTCGTCGCCCTTGTCGGCGCCGCGGATGGCGCTGTTGATGCCGATGACGCGGGCGCGGGAGTCGAGGAGGGGGCCGCCGGAGTTGCCGGGGTTGATGGGGGCGTCGGTCTGGAGGGCGTCGACGTAGCTGATGTCGCTGCCGCTGCCCTTGTCGCCGCCGGCGGTGATGGGGCGGCCGGTGGCGCTGATGATGCCGGCGGTGACGGTGTTGGAGAGGTCGAAGGC
>NZ_JZWV01001125.1 GCF_000966975.1 Streptomyces katrae
GTGTTGGAGAGGTCGAAGGGGGCGCCGATGGCGACCACGGGGTCTCCGACACGGACGTTCTCGGAGTTCCCGAGGGCCAGCGGGTGCAGGCCCCGGACACCGGTGACCTTCACGACGGCGAGGTCGTAGCCGCTGTCGCGGCCGACCAGCTCGGCGGTGACGCTGTCGCCGGTGCTGAAGGTGACGGTTATCTCCTTGGCGTCGGCGACGACGTGGTTGTTGGTCAGGATGTGGCCCTGTTCGTCCAGGACGAAGCCGGTGCCCGTGCCGCCGCCGTCGCCGCCGCTGACGTGCAGGGTGACGACGCCGGGCAGGGCGGTGGCGGCGATGCCGGCCACGCTGTCCGGGGCCCGGCCCTTGGTGTCGACGGCGGCCTGCGGGAGTTCCAGGCGGGTGCTCGTGCGGCGCTCGGCGAGGATGCCCAGCCAGCCGCCGATGCCGCCGGCGAGGAGGGCGATCACCACGCCGAAGACGGCCAGCTGCCACACCGAGGGCCCGCACCGCCGGGGCGCGCCCTCGTCGTCCACCACCTGGAGCGGACGGGCGGCCCAGGGGTCGTACCGCGGCCCGGGCACCGGCTCGGCTTCGGCCGCGGCCCCGGCTCCCGCTGCGGGCTCGTCCCCCGGGGCGGGGCCGGCCGGGGCGCCGGGCGCCTCGGGGGCGGGCTGCGGGTGCGGGGCGGAGGGGTCTGCGGGCCGGCTCCACCAGGTGGGAGCCGGGCCGTTGTTCTGACTGTCGGACATGTGCGCTCCCCCGCGGGCCTGGCGTGCCGCGGGGCGGCACGTGTGCCGCAGATTCAACCAGGTGCCGGACCCCCGCGCTGGCCCGGGGCGGAGCCGGGGGCGGCCCCGGCGGTCAGCGGGCGAGGGAGGCCGGCTGGGCCGTGACCGGGGGCGGGGAGACGGCCGTGGGCGTCGCCGCGGACGGGCTCGGGGTGCGTACCGCGTCGGGCAGCGGCAGCCGGTCGCGGATGGCGGCGTCGGTCAGCGGGATCGACGGGCCGGGCCGGGAGGCCGGCGCTTCACCACGGGCGTTCGGCTCGATCGCGTCCAGCGGGAGCGATCCGCCCAGCGCGATCGCGGCCAGCGACACGGCTCCGGCCGCGACGAAGGCGAGGCGGCGTCTGGGACGCCCCATCTCATGGATGCGGAACCCCTCGCGCGGGGCGGCCGGGACGGCGTACCCGAAGGTGGCGAGAGGGTCGGCTCCGGGAGCGGCGGGGGTGCGCGGCGCACCGGGACCGCCCGGCGGTCCGGCAGGGCCCTCGGGGCCCGTGCCCGGCAGCCCCTGCAGCCGGGCCAGCAGTCCGGCGGACAGCGGCGGCGGGGCACTCTCCACGAAGAGGGTCTTCAGCCTGCGCTGCGCGTCGGCCTCGGCCTTGCAGCGGGCACAGGTGGCCAGGTGTGCCAGGACCCGCTCACGGGCGTCGTGCTTCAGCTCCCCGTCCACGAGGGCGGCGAGGCGGTCGCCCAGGTGCTGTTCGGCGGGGGACGGACTGACTCCGCTCACTCGGCTCCGCCCTCTCCCCCGGCGCCCGGGACGCCCACCGCCACTCCGGCCAGGGCGCGCTGGGAGGCGCGGGCCTCGGGAGAGCGGTGCTTGAGCGCCTTGCGCAGGTGTGAACGGCCGCGGTGGATACGGCTGCGGACGGTTCCGAGCTTCACGCCGAGGGTGGCGGCGATCTCCTCGTAGGACAGGCCCTCGATGTCGCAGAGCACCACGGCGGCACGGAACTCGGGCGCGAGGGTGTCCAGCGCCTGCTGCACGTCGGCGTCGAAGTGCGTGTCGTGGAGCACCTGCTGGGGGGAGGGCTCACGGCTCGGCAGCCGCTCGGCCGCGTCGTCGGCCAGCGCGTCGAAACGGATCCGCTGCTTGCGGCGGACCATGTCCAGGAACAGGTTGGTGGTGATGCGGTGCAGCCAGCCCTCGAAGGTGCCGGGCGTGTACGTGGACAGCGAGCGGAAGACGCGGACGAAGACCTCCTGCGTGAGGTCCTCGGCGTCGTGCTGGTTGCCCGTCAGGCGGTAGGCGAGGCGGTAGACGCGCGCGCTGTGCGTGCTGACGATCTCCTCCCAGGTGGGAGGGGTCCACGCCTGGGAGCCCGCATCGGCGGCAAAGGTCGCGGTGGTCGCGGTGTGGGCGGTGTGGAAACGGTCAGCGGTGTAGGTCACGGATTTCGGCTCACCCGCCGACCAGAAGAGGCGTCTCAGTACGCCTCCACGATCCACAGGCGCAGCCGCACCTCCCCTGTCGGCTCTGGTGGTGTCCAGTGGAGCCCCTACCATAGCCACCCCTCCCGTCAGCTCTGGATAAGCATTTTTGCTTTATCTTTGCCCGGGACTCGGGTTCCGCGCCGCCGTTCTGCCCGCCGGCGTCCCCTCTATCCCGCCTCTCACCCTCCCAACGCCCGGTCCCATCTGCGGGTTCCCGACTCCAGCGGATACAGTCACCGTTGCGCCAACTATGGGGACAGGAGAGGGTCATTACCGGCAACCGGCAGACGAGCTGGGCGTTCGCCGACGCGTTTGTCGCCGAGGACGACGCCCTGCGATGGGCCCGCGACCGGTCCAGGGAAGCGGGCCTGCGCTCCGTCTCCCCCGGCACCGGGGCCGCGCTGCGTCTGCTCGCCGCCACCGCGGACGCCAAGGCGGTCGCCGAGATCGGCACCGGGACCGGGGTCTCCGGCATCCACCTGCTGCACGGGATGCGGCCGGACGGGGTACTGACCACGGTCGACCCGGAAGCGGACCGGCAGGCCTTCGCGCGGCAGGCGTTCCGTGCGGCCGGCTTCGCGGGGAACCGGGCGCGGTTCATTCCGGGGCGGGCCCTGGACGTGCTGCCGCGGCTCGCCGACGGCGGGTACGACCTCGTGTTCTGCGACGGGGACCCGACCGAGTCGCTGGACTACCTCGCGGAATCGTTGCGCCTGCTGCGGCCCGGGGGGCTGGTGTGCTTCGAGGGGGTGTTCTCGGACGGGCGTACGGTCGATTCGGCCGCGCAGCCGGTGGAGGTGTTGCGGGTGCGGGAGCTGCTGCGCAGCGTCCGGGAGAGTCCCGCGCTGAAGTCCGCGCTGCTGCCCGTGGGGGACGGCCTTCTGTGCGCGGTGCGGCGGTAGGGCCTCGCCGCCGGGGCTGGAGCGTGCCGGCGGGGCTGGAGCTTGGTGCGGGAACGACAACACCGCCCCGCCGCGGTAGCGGCGGGGCGGTGTGGGGATCTCAGTGGTCGAGGGTCAGCCGACGACCTTCTTCAGGGCGTCACCCAGGGCGTCCGCCTCGTCCGGCGTCAGCTCGACGACAAGCCGACCGCCGCCTTCGAGCGGTACGCGCATGACGATGCCTCGCCCCTCCTTGGTGACCTCGAGCGGGCCGTCGCCCGTCCGCGGCTTCATGGCCGCCATGCTCGTTCCCCTTCCTGAAACCAGCTCATCGTCAGCCGACGGCCCCGTTCAGGCGCCTAGTACCCGGCATCGAACACATTGCTTCCCAGCCATTATCCCGCATGTCAGGACCCGATGACCAACATCGGCAGGGAACGCTTGGGCAACGCGCTCGGCCAAAACCACTCATTTCGGGGATCCGCCTGCGATACTTCGCCGCTGCTCCCCGGTGAGCGCCTCCGCTTCGTTTGACGCACATCACATGCCCGGCGGTGGTCCCGTCCGCCATGCTGACCCTTGGACCGGCCGGTACCGGCCGGTAGCCACACCCGCGACGAAGGGGGACCCCCGCCATGGCCGACAGCGTGCTCTACGAAGTGACCGACGGACTCGCGAAGGTCACGATCAACCGGCCCGACGCGATGAACGCCATGAACACGGAGGCCAAGGTCGCCCTGCGGGACGCGGTGCAGGAGGCGGCCGCCGACCCGGCCGTGCGGGCGGTCCTGCTGACCGCCTCCGGCACCCGGGCCTTCTGCGTGGGCCAGGACCTCAAGGAGCACATCGGGAACCTGGCGGCGGACCGCGAGAGCGGCTCGAAGCTCACGATGAGCACCGTCTCCGAGCACTACAACCCGATCGTGCGGGCCCTCACCGAGATGCCCAAGCCCGTGGTGGCGGGGGTCAACGGCGTCGCGGCCGGGGCGGGCTTCGGGTTCGCGCTCGCGGCGGACTTCCGCGTGGTCGCCGACACCGCCTCGTTCAACACCTCGTTCGCCGGTGTGGCGCTGACCGCCGACTCCGGGGTCTCCTGGACCCTGCCCCGGCTGATCGGCGCCTCCCGGGCCTCCGACCTGCTGCTGTTCCCCCGCTCGATCAAGGCGCAGGAGGCGTACGAGCTGGGGATCGTCAACCGTCTGGTGCCCGCGGACTCACTCCACGAGGAGGCGGAAGCGGTGGCCCGGAGCCTGGCCGCGGGTCCGACGGTGGCCTACGCCGCCCTGAAGGAGTCCCTCGCGTACGGGGCCTCCCACTCCCTCTCCGAGGCCCTGGAGCGGGAGGACGTCCTGCAGACCCGCGCGGGTGCCTCGGAGGACCACTCCATCGCCGTCCAGGCCTTCCTCGCCAAGCAGCCCCCGCAGTACCTGGGCCGCTGAACGTTCACCGGCTGTTCACGCCTCGCGGGAGACGCAGCCCGCGAGGTGGTCGTTGACCAGGCCGCACGCCTGCATCAGGGCGTAGGCGGTGGTGGGTCCGACGAAGCGGATGCCCGCCTTCTTGAGGGCCTTGGCCAGGGCCGTGGACTCCGGGGTGACCGCCGGCACGTCGCCGGTGGTCCTGGGGGCCCGGCCCTTCCGCTTGGGGGCGTGGGACCAGATCAGCGCGTCCAGTTCCCCGGGCTCCCAGCCGGCCAGCACCTTCGCGTTGGCCAGGGTGGCCTCGATCTTGGCGCGGTTGCGGATGATGCCCTCGTCGGCGAGGAGCCGCTCGGCGTCGGCCGGCCCGAACTCCGCGACCGCCGCGATCCGGAAGTCGCCGAAGGCCTTACGGAACCCCTCGCGCCGGCGCAGGATCGTCAGCCAGGACAGCCCGGACTGGAAGGCCTCCAGGCAGAGCCGCTCGTAGAGGGCGTCGTCGCCGTGGACCGGCTTGCCCCATTCGGTGTCGTGGTACGTGACGTAGTCCTCCGTGGCCAGCCCCCAGGGACAGCGCAGGGCGCCGTCCGGGCCGGCCAGCAGGCCGCCGCCGCTCACCGCTCGTCCTTGGTGAGGTCGACCCGGTCGGCGGCCGGAGCAGGGGCGGCCTGGGCAGGGGCGGCCTGGGTGCGGGCCGCCGTCAGCTCGGCGATCCGGGCGTCCCGCTCGGCGAGCTCCGCGGCGAGCCGGTCCAGTACGTCGTCCACCTCGGCCATCCGGTAGCCGCGCGGGGCGATCGGCAGCCGCAGCGCGTCGATGTCCTCCCGTACCACCGGACGGGTCTCGGGCAGGGCGTCCGCCACCCGGTCGGGCTCGGCCTCGGGCAGGACGGCCTCCGCGCCTCCGCCGACCACCGCGAGGGTGACCGCGGCCACGACCACGACCAGCGCGATCAGCAAGAACCAGAACACGATCAACTCCCCTGAGAGACTCCGGCCACCAGGTTAAGGTCGCAGACGTGGCGCGAGGGTCGCCGAAGGAGGAAAGAGCGGGATGCTGCGACTGGGCAGGCGCGAGTTCGACACCCACGAGCCGGTGATCATGGCCATCGTGAACCGGACCCCTGACTCCTTCTACGACCAGGGCGCCACCTTCCGCGACGAGCCCGCGCTGGACCGGGTGGAGCAGGCGGTGGCCGAGGGCGCGGCGATCATCGACATCGGCGGGGTCAAGGCGGGCCCGGGCGAGCACGTGGACGCGGCCGAGGAGGCCCGGCGCACGGTCGGTTTCGTGGCCGAGGTGCGCCGCCGCCACCCGGACGTGGTGATCAGCGTGGACACCTGGCGGCACGAGGTCGGCGAGGCCGTCTGCGCGGCCGGCGCGGACCTGCTCAACGACGCCTGGGGCGGGGTGGACCCGAAGCTGGCGGAGGTCGCGGCGCGCCACGGCGCGGGCATCGTGTGCACGCACGCGGGCGGGGTGGAGCCGCGCACCCGGCCGCACCGGACCGCGTACGAGGACGTGATGGAGGACATCCTGCGCGTCACCGTCGGGCTCGCGGAGCGGGCCGAGGCCCTCGGAGTGCCCCGGGAGTCGATCCTGATCGACCCGGGCCACGACTTCGGGAAGAACACCAGGCACTCGCTGGAAGCCACCCGCAGGCTGGCGGAGATGGCCGAAACCGGTTGGCCGGTCCTGGTCTCCCTGTCGAACAAGGACTTCGTGGGCGAGACCCTGGACAAGCCGGTCAAGGAGCGGCTGCTGGGCACGCTGGCGACCACGGCCGTCTCGGCGTGGCTCGGCGCCCAGGTCTACCGGGTCCACGAGGTCGCGGAGACGAAGCAGGTCCTCGACATGGTCCGGTCGATCCAGGGGCACCGGCCGCCGGCCGTGGCCCGGCGCGGGCTGGCCTGAGCCGGCCCGCGCCCGAG
>NZ_JZWV01001126.1 GCF_000966975.1 Streptomyces katrae
GAGCCGGCCCGCGCCCGAGGGCGCCCGTTACTTGCCGACTTCCTTCGTCACCAGGGCGATCGCCTCGTCCACGTCGTCCGTGAGGTGGAAGAGGTAGAGGTCCTTCTCGGAGGCCTTGCCCTGGGCGATGACCGTGTTGCGCAGCCAGTCGACGAGCCCGCCCCAGTACTCCGTGCCGAAGAGCACGATCGGGAACCGGGTGATCTTCTGCGTCTGCACCAGGGTCAGCGCCTCGAACATCTCGTCCAGGGTGCCGAACCCGCCGGGCAGCACCACGAACCCCTGGCTGTACTTCACGAACATCGTCTTGCGGACGAAGAAGTACCGGAAGTTCAGCCCGAGGTCGACGTGCTGGTTGAGCCCCTGCTCGAAGGGAAGCTCGATGCCGAGGCCGACCGAGATGCCGTTCGCCTCGCGGGCGCCCTTGTTGGCCGCCTCCATCGCGCCCGGGCCGCCGCCGGTGATGACGGCGAAGCCGGCCTCGACCAGTGCGCTGCCGATCCGTACGCCGGCCTCGTACTCCGGCGAGCCCACCGGGGTACGGGCCGAGCCGAACACGCTGATCGCGGGCGGCAGCTCGGCGAGCGTGCCGAAGCCCTCGATGAACTCCGACTGGATGCGCAGGACCCGCCAGGGGTCGGTGTGCACCCACTCGGAGGGGCCGGCCGAGTCCAGCAGCCGCTGGTCCGTCGTACTGCCCGCCTGCACCTGACCCCGCCTGCGCAGCACCGGCCCGAGCTGCTGCTCCTCGGGGCGCCGGCGCCCGTTGCCTTCGGAGTTGCCCATGATGTGCTCCCTCCTGCTGATCGTTGGATCAGGTTAGGCGCACAAAAGTGACGGGAGGGGGAATTTACGAGGTCAGCCAGGCGCGGAGTCGTTCCTCGCAGTGCAGGATCGCCTTGGTCTCGACCCGCTCGTCGACCTTGTGCGCCAGCAGCGCGTCGCCCGGACCGTAGTTGACGGCGGGGACGCCGAGGGCGCTGAAGCGGGAGACGTCCGTCCAGCCGAACTTGGGCATGGCGTGGCCGCCGACGGCCTCCATGAACGCGGCGGCCGCCGGGTGGGACAGGCCGGGGAGGGCGCCGGGCGAGGAGTCGTCGACGGTGAAGGCGTCGACCCCGCAGTCGGCGAAGACCTCCTTCACGTGGGCGAGCGCGTCGGCCTCGCTGCGGTCGGGGGCGTAGCGGAAGTTGACGGTGACCGTGCAGGCGTCGGGGATCACGTTGTTGGCGACGCCGCCCTCGATGCGGACGGCGTTGAGGCCCTCGTGGTACTCCAGCCCGTCGATGACCGGCTTGCGGGGCTCGTAGGCGGCCAGCTTCGCCAGGATGGGGCTCGCGGCGTGGATGGCGTTGGAGCCCATCCAGCTGCGGGCGGAGTGGGCGCGCTCGCCGCGGGTGTGCAGCAGGACGCGCAGGGTGCCCTGGCAGCCGCCCTCGACCTCGGCGTTGGAGGGCTCCAGCAGGACGGCGAAGTCGCCGGCCAGCCAGTCGGGGTGGGCGGCGGCGACCTTGCCGAGGCCGTTGAGGTCGGCGGCGACCTCCTCCTGGTCGTAGAAGACGAAGGTGAGGTCGCGGTTGGGCTCGGGCACGGTGGCGGCGATCCGCAGCTGTACGGCGACCCCGGACTTCATGTCCGTCGTTCCGCAGCCCCACAGGACGTCGTTCTCGTCCAGGCGGGACGGGACGTTGGCGGCGATCGGCACGGTGTCGAGGTGCCCGGCGAGTACGACGCGTTCGGCGCGGCCGAGGTGCGTACGGGCGACGACGTTGTTGCCGTGGCGGTCGACGGTGAGGTGCGGAAGGCGGCGCAGGGCGTCTTCCACGAGGTCGGCGAGGACCTTCTCGTCGCCGCTCACGGAGGGGATGTCGACGAGGCGGGCGGTCAGCCCGGCGGCGTCGAGGGTCAGGTCGAGCTCGGATTCGGACATGAACCGACCCTAACGCCCCGGGATGGGCGGGTACCGGCAGCGTCCGGTCGGTGGACGCGTTATCGGCCTCAAGTACGGTGGGCCGCGTGTCCGAGACCGATCGCCCCCGTCCCCGCCGCCGCGGGCCGCTCCGCGCGGCCGTGGGTCTGGCCGTCCTGCTCGCGGTGATCGGATACGTCCTGGTGCACCACTATTCCAACGGCGGGGCGGGCGCCCCGTACTGCGAGGTGACGGCGAAGGGCTCGGCGGGCGGCTCCGGGGGGGCCGTGCAGACGTACGGGATGAGTCCCGAGCAGGCTTCGAACGCCGCGACGATAGCCGCCGTCGGGATCTCCAAGGGGCTCCCGGACCGGGCGGTGACGATCGCGCTGGCGACGGCGATGCAGGAGTCGGGGCTGCGCAACCTCGACCACGGCGACCGGGATTCGCTGGGCCTGTTCCAGCAGCGGCCCTCGCAGGGCTGGGGCACCCCGGAGCAGATCATGGACCCGGTGTACTCGGCGGGGATCTTCTACGACCGGCTCGTGGAGGTCAAGGGATACACCCGGCTGCCGCTGACGGTGGCGGCGCAGCGGGTGCAGCTCAGCGGGTTCCCGCAGGCGTACGCCAAGCACGAGCCGGACGCGACGGTGGTGACGGCCGCCTTCGGCGAGGGCGAGACCACGGCCACGCTGACCTGCTCGGGTCCGGCGCCGGCGAAGGGCGACCCGGAGAAGGTGCGTACGGAGCTGGCCCGGGCGTTCGGCAAGGAGGCCCTGTCCGCGGGCCGGCCCGCGCTGCACGCGGGGGCGAAGACCGGGGAGAGCCCCTCCCCCAAGGCCGTGGCGAGCCCCTCGGCGGGCTCCGCCGGTGCGGCGGGCGGTGCGGCGGCGGGGCCTTCGCAGCCGGCGGCCGTCCCGGAGGCGGAGGTGGACCTCTGGCTGAAGGACGGCGGCGGTGCGGCGGAGGCCCGGCGCGGCCGGGCGATGGCCCACTGGGCGGTGGCCCGGTCCAGGGACCTGGGCATCGCCCGGGTCTCGTACGACGGTTCCGTCTGGGCCGCGGGCCAGAACCGGGGCGCGTGGCAGCGCAAGGGGGCCGGCGGTACGAAGGGGAACGCGGCGCCCGACCCGTACGAGGCGGTGCCGGGACAGGTGCGGATCTTCCTCCCGCGCGGCACGGGCTGAGGCCGGGTACCGGTGCGGGGGGCGTGCGGGGCCGCCGGGCGCCGTCCCGCCGACGGGACGCGATCGTTCGCGCGTGCGGCCCGTCCCCCGGGAGGGGGTGGCCGGGTACTCCTCGCCCCCGGCCGCGTTGACGGCAGATGCCCTGGTGGGCGCGGGTCCGATGGGCTTGTCACGGAAGCCGATTAAACGATGCGTTACTGATCCTTTACCCGGCCGGTCCGCAACTCGGCGCCCCCCGGGAGCGGTTGTACACGGCGTACTCAGCCGCTACCGCTTAGGAGCATCATGTCCCTCCCCCTGACCCGCCGGATCGCCCGCGCCGCGCTTCTCCTCGCAGCCGGCACCGCGCCCGTGGTCGGTGCGGCCGGCGCGGCCAGCGCCGCGGGCCTGGAGTCCGTGCCGCAGCTGGGCACGCTCGCCGCCCCGGACTCCGCCGACGCCCACGCCGCGACCGGGGCGGCCACCGGCGCGGCCGCCGACGTCGCGGGCACCGCCACCAAGGCCGTCCCGGCCGCCGCCCCCGCCTCCGAGGTGGCGGGCAGCGCGGGCCAGATGCTGGGCGGGCTGCCGGTGTCGCAGCTGCCGGTGGGTCACGACCTGCCGGTGGGTCACGACCTGCCGGGCTCCCTGCCGCTGGGCTCCCTGCCGCTGGGCGGCTGAGCCCGCCGCACATCCCCGCGGAACGCCGAGGGGCCGGGAGCGCACAGCTCCCGGT
>NZ_JZWV01001127.1 GCF_000966975.1 Streptomyces katrae
GCTCCCGGCCCCTCGGGGCGTTCCGGGCGGTCAGCCCAGGCGCTTGACCGCGGCCTCGACCCGCTCGTCGGTGGCGGTGAAGGCGACGCGGACGAAGTTGGCGCCGGCCTCCCCGTAGAAGTCGCCGGGCGCGACCAGGATGCCGAGGGAGGCGAGGTGGGCGACGGTGTCCCAGCAGGGCTCGTCGCGGGTCACCCACAGGTAGAGGCTGGCCTCGCTGTGCTCGACGCGGAAGCCGTGCGCCTCCAGGGCGGTGCGCAGCGCCTCGCGGCGGGCGGCGTAGCGGCCGCGCTGCTCGGCCACGTGCGCGTCGTCGCCGAGGGCGGCGACGACGGCGGCCTGGACGGGGGCCGGGGTCATCATGCCGCCGTGCTTGCGGATCTCCAGCAGCTCGGCGAGGACGTTCTCGTCACCGGCGATGAAGGCCGCCCGGTAGCCGGCCAGGTTGGAGCGCTTGGAGAGGGAGTGGACGGCGACGAGGCCCTCGTAGGAGCCGCCGCAGACGTCGTCGTGCAGGACGGAGACCGGGTCGGCCTCCCAGCCGAGTTCCAGGTAGCACTCGTCGCTGAAGACCAGGATCCCGTGCTCGCGCGCCCAGGCGACGATCCGGATCAGCTCCTCCTTGCCGAGGACCTTTCCGGTGGGGTTGGACGGGGAGTTGAGCCAGAGCAGCTTCAGCCCGGCCGGGTCCAGCTCGGTCGGGTCGTCGTAGACCACCGCCTCGGCGCCGCACAGCCGCGCGCCGACCTCGTAGGTCGGGTACGCGAGGCGGGGGTAGGCGACCTTGTCGCCGGCGCCCAGGCCCAGCTGGGTCGGCAGCCAGGCCACGAGCTCCTTGGAGCCGACCACGGGCAGCACGTTGCGGTGTCCGGCGGCGCTCGCGCCGAGCCGGTCGCGCAGCCAGCCGGTGATCGCGTCGCGCAGCTGGGGGGTGCCCCAGACCGTCGGGTAGCCCGGGGAGTCGGCGGCGCCGATCAGGGCGTCCTGGATCAGCTGCGGCACCGGGTCGACGGGGGTGCCGACGGACAGGTCGACGAGGCCGTCCTCGTGGGCCGCCGCCGTCTTCTTGTACGGCTCCAGCTTGTCCCAGGGGAACGTGGGGAGACGGTCGGAAACTGCGGCCACGGTGCTCTGCTCTCTCTCAGGGGCGGGAAAGGTACGGGAAAACGGCTCGGTCCCGTGCGGCAGCAGTGCCGGACGGGACCGAGGGGCGCGTCTGCCGTGAAACGGTCAGTGCTCGCCGTTGATGCCGGCGGGCAGCGCGGCGATGAAGGGGTGGTCGCGCTCGATCAGACCGAGCTTGGAGGCACCACCGGGCGAGCCGAGCTCGTCGAAGAACTCGACGTTCGCCTTGTAGTAGTCCTTCCACTCCTCCGGGGTGTCATCCTCGTAGAAGATGGCCTCGACCGGGCACACCGGCTCGCACGCCCCGCAGTCGACGCACTCGTCCGGGTGGATGTACAAGGACCGCTGGCCCTCGTAGATGCAGTCGACGGGGCACTCTTCGATACAGGCCTTGTCCTTGACGTCGACACAAGGCTCCGCGATGACGTAGGTCACGCTCTCGTTCCTCCTCGGTAGGGCTGTCCATTCGCGCGGGAGCGCGGCGTCGTCGATGCCCGCACCTAGTATCTCCGTTCCCGGGCACGATCCGAACAGGAGGGGCGGACAGAGCTGTGGAAATCACTGCCGGTGGGCTGCTGGAGATCCGTATCACCCCGGCTGACGTGGGTAAACGAGTCTCCGTACGACGGGTGCGGGAAGGGACCGGCGGCACTCCCGCCTTCACCGACGCGGTCGGGGTTCTCACATCCTGGACCGGGGGTGTGCTGACGATCACACGCAAGGACGGCGTGTCCGTCCACATCCCGGAATCCTCGCTGGTCGCGGGCAAGGTGGTGCCCGCGGCTCCGGCCCGGCGCAGGGGTCCGGCGGCCTCCTTCGAGGAGCTCGCCCGGGTCATGGCGAGGGCCTGGCAGCCCCTGGAGAGCGAGCCCCTGGGCGACTGGACGCTGCGGGCGGCCGGCGGTTTCACCCGGCGGGCCAACTCGGTGCTGGCCCTCGGCGACCCCGGGATACCCCTGGACGAAGCACTCGCGCGGGTGACGGCCTGGTACGCGGACCGGGACCTCCCGGCCTACGTCCAGGCCTCGACCGGCGCCGCCGGCACCCAGGAGCTGCTCTGCGCGGAGCTGGAGCGGCGCGGCTGGGTCAACGAGGTCTCGGCGGAGGTCCGGACCGCGGGTCTGGCCCCGGTGGCCGACCTGGACGCGGACGTGTCCGGGATACGGCTGACCCGGGAGCCGGACGAGGAGTGGCTGGGCCGCTACGGGAAGGTCCGGGACCCGGAGCTCGCCCGGCGGGTGCTGGTGGAGGGCCCGTCGGTGTGGTTCGCCTCGCTGGACGGCGGCCGGGCGGTCGGGCGGTGCGTGGTCGACGGGCGCTGGGCCGGCTTCGGCGCGGTCACGGTCGCCCCGGAGCACCGCCGGCGGGGGCTGGCGACGGCGGTGATGACGGCGCTGGCCCGGCGGGCGCTGGAGGAGGGGGCGTCGGCGGCCTGGCTGCAGGTGGAGACCGACAATCCCGCGGCGCGGGCCCTGTACGACGGGATGGGCTTCGCCGCGCACCACGCCTACCACCACTTCCGCGCCGGAGCCGGGGCGTGAGCGCGGCCACGCGGGAGCTGTTCGCGGCGGAGGCCCGCTCNGTGCCTGCTGCTGGCGGCGGAGGCGGACCCGGAGCTGGACGAGCGGGCCATGGACTGGGCGCAGATGGAGCTGGACCGGATGGCGGGGATGCTGCCGTACGGGCTGCGCGGGCCGAGGGCCTGGGCGGCGGCGGTGACGGACCTGCTGGGGGGCCGGCTCGGCTTCCACGGCACCCCGAAGGACTACGACCGGCTGGAGTCCTCGCTGCTGCACGAGGTGCTGCGGCGCCGGCGGGGCCTGCCGATCCTGCTGTCGGTGGTCTGGCTGGAGGTGGCCCGGCGGGCGGGGGCGCCGGTGTACGGGCTGGGGCTGCCGGGGCACTTCACTGTGGGTTTCGGGGACCCGGAGGAGGGGGTGGTGGTCGACCCGTTCGCGGGCGGGGCCTCGCTGGGCGCGGGCCCGGCGGAGCTGGCGCAGGGGCCGCGGACGCCCGCGCGCACCCTGGACATCGTGCTGCGCGTCCTGGGCAACATCCGGGCCTGGGCGGCCGCCCGTCCGGAGCACTCGGCGGTCGCCCTGTGGTCGCTGGATTTGTCCCTGCTGCTGCCCTCGCATCCGGCGGCGCTGCGCTACGAGCGGGCCCGGCTGCTGGTGGAGCGGGGGTCCTTCCAGGCGGGGGCGGCGGAGATGGACGCGTACGCGGTCGTCATGGACGCGGTGGACCCGGAGGCGGCGACCCGCATCCGCGCGGAGGCCGCCTCGGCCCGCGCCCTGCTCAACTGACCGGCGCGATCCCGCCCGTGGCGACGTCGGCGGCGCCGGCGGCGACCGCGCCCGCGTCGGCC
>NZ_JZWV01000130.1 GCF_000966975.1 Streptomyces katrae
CGCCCAGCCTCGGCCACCGAGCAGCCGCCAGGCCCGCGCACCCCACCCCGCCGAGCCCCGGAGGCCCTCCATGACCGCGCCCGTGCCCACGCCCCCGCTCGCCGGCGGACCGGGCGGCGCCGACGCACTGCGGCCCCTCCTCGACACCGTCCTCACCGCCCTGCGCACCGGAGCCGCCGAACGCCGCGGCCCCCTCCCCGCCGGCGGCCCCCACACCACCGCCGCCCGCGTCCGCGCCACCCTCGGCGACGTCCTCCCCACCCACGGCACCGGCGACCACGAAGCACTCGCCACCCTCGTCCACACCCTCACCGCAGGCGCGGCCGACCCCGCCGACCCCCTCTGCGCCGCCCACCTCCACTGCCCCCCGCTCGCCGTCGCCGCAGCCGCCGACCTCGCCGTCAGCGCCCTCAACCCCAGCCTCGACTCCTGGGACCAGGCCCCCGCCGCCTCCGCCCTCGAAGAACACCTCACCGCCACCCTCGCCGCCGAGCTCTACCCCACCCCCCACCCCGACGCCCTCCTCACCACCGCGGCACCGAAGCCAACCAGCTCGCCCTCCTCCTCGCCCGCGAACGCCACGGCCCCCGCCTCACCGTCGTCCACGGCGCCAACGCCCACCACTCCATCCCCCGCGCCGCCTGGCTCCTCGGCCTGCCCCCCACCCTCATCCTCCCCACCCCCACCGGCACCCTCGACCCCGCCACCCTCGACGCAGCCCTCACCCGCACCCCCGGCCCCGTCCTCGTCACCGCCACCGCCGGCACCACCGACGCCGGACTCATCGACCCCCTCCCCGCCCTCGCCGACCTCTGCGACCACCACGGCGCCGAACTCCACATCGACGCCGCCTACGGCGGAACCCTCACCTTCAGCCCCCTCCACCGCCCCAGACTCGCCGGCCTCGACCGCGCCCGCTCCCTCACCCTCGACTTCCACAAACTCGGCTGGCAACCCGTCGCCGCAGGCCTCCTCGCCGTCCCCGACACCAGCCTCCTGGCCCCCCTCGCCCACCAGGCCGACTACCTCAACGCCACCGACGACACCGAAGCCGGCCTGCCCGACCTCCTCGGCCGCTCCCTGCGCACCACCCGCCGCCCCGACGCCTTCAAAATCGCCACCACCCTGCGCTCACTCGGCCGCGACGGCCTCGCCCGCCTCATCGACCACACCTGCGCCGCAGCCCACCGGCTCGCCGACCTCCTCGACGCCCACCCCGGCTTCGAACTCCACGCCCACCCCACCATCACCACCGTCCTCTTCCGACCCACCCCCACGGACGACGACCGGCTCGCCACCCTGCGCCGCACCCTCCTCCACGACGGCACCGCCGTCCTCGGCCGCGCCACCGCCGACGGCCGCCTCTGGCTCAAAGCCACCCTCCTCAACCCCCACACCACGACCGGGGACCTGGACACCCTCATCGCCCACCTGGAAGGCAGAACCCACCGATGACCGCCCAGCACGATGCACCCCACGACCTCGTCGGAATCGGCATCGGCCCCTTCAACCTCTCCCTCGCCGCCCTCAGCCACGGCCTCCCCGCCCAGGGCGCCGACCGCCTCGCCACCGCCTTCTACGACCAGCGCCGCGACTTCCGCTGGCACCCCGGCCTCCTCATCGACGGCGCCACCCTCCAGGTCCCCTTCCTCGCCGACCTCGTCACCCTCGCCGACCCCGCCAGCCCCTGGACGTTCCTCAACTACCTCAAGCACAAGGAACGCCTCTTCCCCTTCTACTTCGCCGAGCGGTTCCACATCCAGCGCGCCGAATACGACGCCTACTGCCGCTGGGTCGCCGGCCGCCTCCCCGGACTCCACTTCGGCCACCAGGTCGACGCCGTCCGCTGGAACCCCGAACGCGACCTCTTCGAAGTCGACTACACCCAGCTCGACCCCGACGGAGAAGCCGAAGCCCTCGGCCGCACCTACACCCGCAACCTCGCCCTCGGCATCGGCACCGCCCCCTACGTCCCCGAACCCCTGCGCCCCCTCGCCGAAGCCCCTACCGTCCCCGTCATCCACTCCGCCGACTACCTCGACAACCGCGCCCGCATCCTCGGCGCCGAACACGTCACCGTCATCGGCTCGGGCCAGTCCGGAGCCGAGGTCTTCCTCGACCTCCTGCGCGCCCGCCCCGCCGGCCGCGAACGCCTCACCTGGCTCGCCCGCACCCCCTCCTTCGCCCCCATGGAGTACTCCAAGCTCGGCCTCGAACACTTCACCCCCGACTACACCCGCTACTTCCACTCCCTCCCCGAACCCGTCCGCGACCGCCTCGTCCCCGCCCAATGGCAGCTCCACAAGGGCATCGACTCCGCCACCATCGCCGCCATCCACGAGGAGCTCTACCGCCGCACCCTCCACGGCGGCTGGCCCGACACCGTCCTCACCCCCGGAGTCACCGTCCGCACCGCCGGCCGGGTCGCCACCACCAAGGTCGAACTCCACCTCGAACACACCCAGCAGGGCAGCCGCTCCCGCCTCACCACCGACGCCGTCGTCCTCGCCACCGGCTACAAGGAACGCCCCCTGACCAGGCTCTTCGCCGGCCTCGACCCCTACATGCGCAAGGACTCCTCCGGCCGCCCCCGCATCGACGACCGCTACCGCATGATCCTCGACCCCTCCGTCAGCGGAACCGTCTTCGTCCAGAACGGCGAACGCCACACCCACGGCGTCGGAACCCCCGACCTCGGCCTCGCCGCCTGGCGCAGCGCCGCCATCCTCAACACCCTCACCGGCAAGGACCCCTACCCCCAGCCCGACCGCACCGCCTTCACCACCTTCGGCCTCGAACAGCGCGAACACACCCGCCCCCGCCCCGCCGTCGACCTCCTCCCGCTCGTCGACCACCCCTGAACGCACCCGGGGCCGGGCCCGCCACACGGCGGAACCCGGCCCCGGAGCGAGACGCGCGCGGAACTACGAGAACACCGGCACCCCGGCCCGCGTCAGCTTCCAGTCCACCGAAGCGAACTGCGCCGGATCGATCGTCCCCTTCTCCTTCACCCACTGGATGATCGTCGTCCGGATCTCCTCCGAGTTCGACCACAGCTGCTTCGCCTGCGGCACGTGCGGGAAGTTGCCGCCACCCGAAGCCCGGTAGTTGTTCACCGCCAGCACGAACCGCGCCGCCGGATCCACCGGCTTCCCCTGGAACGACAGGTTCGAGATCCGCGAACCCTTCGGCTGCGCGATGTCGATGTCGTACGACAGCCCGTACAGCGCGTCGTAGTTGTAGTCCGGGGTCGACTCCGCGTTCGTCAGCTTCGCCGGGTCCACCACGTCACCCGGCGCCGTCTGGACGTAGTACTTCGCCGAGTACTCCAGGTAGTCCTTCAGCTGCGCACCCGTCAGCAGACGAGCCTCCAGGGTGTTCTCGAACGGGTACAGACCCGCCGCGTCCTTGATCGTCACCTGCCCGGCCGGGATCGCCGCCGTCCGCGAGAAGCACGAAGCCTGCGACAGCACCGGCAGCGCCGCCCACTCCGTACCCGCCAGCGCAGCCTTGACCGTCTCCGCCTGCACATGGCTGATCAGGTCGATGATCGGCACGTCCTTCACCGGACCCTCCGCCGAACTCATCGCCAGCTTCGACGTACCGATCACCTGGTTGACGTACGCCACCACCTTGCGGTGCTCGTCCGCCAGCAGACCGGTGATCTTCGGGTCCTCGGCGGCCGTGTTCGAGTTCAGCACCTTCGCCGACACCTTCGACACCGACCAGCGGCCCCGCTCCCACGCCAGCTCGAAGTCGAACAGCGTCAGCCGCTGCCCCCACTTCAGCGGCTCCGACAGCACCACGTCCTTGCCGGTCGCCTTGTTCTTCACCCGGTACTCCGGGATCTCCGTGTGCGCGTGACCCACCAGGATCGCGTCGATCCCCGGCACCTGCTCCGCCACCAGACCGGCCGCGTTCTCGATGTACGGCAGCTGGTCACCGTACGAGGAGGTACCGCTCGACCCCGAGTGCGCCGAAACGATCACCACGTCCGCACCCATCGAGCGCAGCCGCGGCACGTACTTCGCCGCCTGCTCCTCCAGCCCCGGGAACGTCATCTTCCCCTGCACGTTCGCCTTGTCCCAGATCGCGATCCCCGGGTTCGTCAGCCCCAGCACCGCCACCTTCACGTCCCGCCCGTGCGGGGTCCGCAGCCGGTGCATGCTGTACGGCGCGAACGCCGGCTTCAGCGTCTTCGCGTCCAGCGCGTTCGCCCCCAGCAGCGGGAAGTGACACTGCTCCTCGAACTTCCGCAGCACCGGGATGCCGTAGTTGAACTCGTGGTTCCCGATCGCCGCCGCGTCGTAGCCGATCGCGTTCATCGCCTGGGCCATCGGGTGCACCGGACCCCGGCGCGCCGTGATCGGGTCCACCTTGGCGTAGTAGTACGCCAGCTGCGTGCCCTGGATGGTGTCACCCGCGTCGATCAGGAGGGTGTTGCACCGCCCCTTCTCCGCGCGCACCTGGTTCACCAGCGTCGAGATCTTCGCCAGACCGATGTCGTTGTGCGCCTTGTCGTCGAACTCCTTGTCCGTGAAGTAGTCCCAGTTGAAGACGTTCCCGTGCAGGTCGGTCGTCCCCATCACGGTGAACGAGTACGTCCGCTGCTTCCCCGACGGCGCGGCGGCGGCAGCCGGCGCGGCAGCGGCCGGCGCGGCCGAAGCCCCCGCCAGCGCCACGGCGGCACCCGTCGCGGCCGAAGCCCCCATGAACGTCCTACGGTCGAACCCCATGTCACTCTCCCCTGGTCAGGCGTGTGTCAGTACAGCGTCAAAACGCGTGGACAACGCGCGTAGATTCTGACCGATGGGTAACAAGCCGCAACACCCCACCCAGGTTTCGATCCGATGACCAGACCCGTACGGGCGACGGTGCGACAGTGAAACCATGACCCAGGACGCCACGCACACCCCGCCCACCGCCCACCAGCCCTACGGCACCCCCGAAGTACCCCGCGTCGCCGTCCGCGGCGAAGCCCGCCTCGAAGTCGACCCCGAAATCGCCCGCATCGGCATCACCGTCACCGCCCGCGGCACCGACCGCCGCACCGCCCTCGAAGACCTCACCCGCCGCAACAACACCGTCCTCGACCTCGTCAAGAGCTACGGCGACCCCGTCGAAAAACTCGAAACCGGCGCCTTCTCCATCACCCCCGAACCCACCCGCCACGGCCGAGGCGAACGCATCCGCGCCTACCACGGCACCGTCCACATCACCGCCGAACTGAACGACTTCACCGCCCTCGGCGAACTCACCACCCGCCTCGCCGACCTCGAACTCACCCGCGTCGACGGCCCCTGGTGGGCCCTGCGCCCCACCTCACCCGCCCACGGCGAAGCCCGCCGCCAGGCCGTCCTCGAAGCCGTCCAGCGCGCCCGCGAATACGCCCACGCCCTCGGCGCCGACCTCGCCGCCCTCGTCGAACTCGCCGACCTCGGCGCCGAGAACGCCGCCCCCCTCGCCATGGCCGCCCCCGCCGGCATCCACCGCTCCCTGACCTTCGCCGGCACCGAGGACGGCGGCGCCCCGCCCCTCGACCTCGAACCCCAGCGGCAGACCGTCCACGCCCAGGTGAACGCCCGCTTCACCATGACCCCGCCCCAGCTCTGAAACCCGTACAAAACACCGAAGCGGTGACCCCGTGGGGGTGCTCATCGGAGCACCCCCACGCACATTCAACAAATGTCAACAACCCTTTGCCCAAAGGTTGTTGAGCAGACACGCCCATCTCATGTCCTACCCCCCGGTAGGGCATACCCTCGCCCCATGCGCCGAGCGAAAATCGTATGTACCCTGGGCCCCGCCACCGACTCCTACGACCAGATCAAAGCCCTGGTCGAAGCCGGAATGGACATCGCCCGCCTCAACCTCAGCCACGGCACCTACGCCGAACACGAGGAGCGCTACCAGCGCGTACGCAAGGCCTCCGACGAAACCGGCCGCAGCGTCGGCATCCTCGCCGACCTTCAAGGCCCGAAGATCCGCCTCGGCCGCTTCCACGAAGGACCCGTACTCCTTGAACGCGGAGACGAGTTCACCATCACCACCGAAGACCACCCGGGCGACCGCCACACCTGCGGCACCACCTACAAGGGCCTCGCCCACGACGTCACCACCGGCGAACGCATCCTCGTCGACGACGGCCGCGTCACCCTCGAAGTCACCGCCGTCGAAGGCCCCCGCGTCCACACCCGCGTCATCGAAGGCGGCATGGTCTCCGACCACAAAGGCCTCAACCTCCCCGGCGTCGCCGTCTCCGTCCCCGCCCTCTCCGACAAGGACATCGAAGACCTCCGCTGGGCCCTGCGCACCGGCGTCGACGTCATCGCCCTCTCCTTCGTCCGCACCGGCCGCGACATCGAAGACGTCCACCGCATCATGGACGAGGAAGACCGCCGCCTCCCCGTCATCGCGAAAATCGAAAAACCCCAGGCCGTCGAGAACATCGACGACATCGTCGCCGCCTTCGACGGCATCATGGTCGCCCGCGGCGACCTCGGCGTCGAAATGCCCCTGGAGCAAGTCCCCATCGTCCAGAAGCGCGCCATCAAACTCGCCAAGCGCAACGCCAAACCGGTCATCGTCGCCACCCAGATGCTCGACTCCATGATCGACAACAGCCGGCCCACCCGCGCCGAAGCCTCCGACGTCGCCAACGCCGTCATCGACGGCACCGACGCCGTCATGCTCTCCGGCGAAACCAGCGTCGGCAAACACCCCGTCGAAACCGTCCGCACCATGGCCCGCATCGTCGCCGCCGCCGAAGAAGACATCCTCGCCAAGGGCCTCCCGCCCCTCACCGACCGCAACAAACCCCGCACCCAAGGCGGAGCCGTCGCCCGCGCCGCCGCCGAAATGGGCGACTTCCTCGACGCCAAATACCTCGTCGCCTTCACCCAGAGCGGAGACACCGTCCGCCGCCTCTCCCGCTACCGCTCACCCATCCCGCTCCTCGCCTTCACCCCCGACCCCGCCACCCGCTCCCAGCTCAACCTCACCTGGGGCGTCGAAACCTTCCTCGGCCCCCACGTCGACTCCACCGACGCCATGGTCGCCCAGGTCGAAGAAGAACTCCTGCGCATCGGCCGCTGCCAGAGGGGCGACATCGTCGTCATCACCGCCGGCTCACCCCCCGGCGTCAGCGGCAAGACCAACCTCGTCCGCATCCACCACATCGGCGACCCCGTCCACTGACACACGCATACGAACACCGCCGCACCCCCTCGGGGGCCCGGCGGTGTTCCCGTCTTCCCGCACCTCACCTCAACGGCACAGAGCCCGGTCCACCAACCCCTCCAACCGCTCCGTCACCCCGTAGTCCACCGGATCCGCCGTCACCGCCACACTCACCGCACGCCCATCCGGCCCCACCCCACCACGGGTCTCGAACCCCGTGATGTCACCCCCGTGCCCCCAGTACACCCCGCCACACGACAGAGGCCGCCGCATCAGCCCCAGCCCATACCCCACATCCGAACCCTTCACCACCGGCACCGTCGTCCGCATCGCCCGCAACTGCTCGTCCCGCAACAGACGACCCCCCAGCAACGCCGAGAAGAACCGGTTCATATCCGAATTCGTCGACACCATCTGACCCGCCGCCCACGCCGCCGACGGATCGATCACCGTCACGTCCCGCAGCGGCCCGCCCACCACGTCCTGGTGGTAACCGTGCGGATGCGCCTCCCGGATACCCCGGTCACGAGGCGCCGGGAAATACGTGTGCCGCAACCCCAACCGCTTCACCACCCGCCGGTCGATCTCCTCCGCGAGCGGCCGCCGCGCCACCTTCTCCACGATCAGACCGGCCAGCACGTAGTTCGTGTTGCTGTAGTGGAACGTCTTCCCGTCCGACGACGTCGCCGGATGCCGGAACGCGATCTCCAGCACCTCCCGCGGCTCCACGTACCGCCCCCGCTCGATCGCCTCCCCGACCTCCGCCTCATAGTCCGGGATCCCGCTCGTGTGCTGGAGCAACTGCCGCACGGTGATCTTCCGACCGTCGAAACCCTCCCCGCGCACCACCCCCGGCAGGTGCTCCTCCACCAGATCGTCCAGCCCCAGCCGCCCCTCACCCACCAGCTGCAACAGCACCACGGCCGTGAACACCTTCGTATTGCTCCCGATCCGCACCTGCCCGTCCCGAGGCACCGCCGCACCCGTCGCGAAATCACCCACCCCAGCGGTATAGACCCGCGAACGCCCGTCCCCCTCCGTCACGGTCGCCAGCGCACCCGGAACCCCACCCGCCCGCACCAGCCCGTCCAGACCCCGCTGAACGGAATCCGGCCGACCGGCCGCGAACGCCACCGGCTGCGCCACCACCCCCAGCGCCAGAACCCCGACCGCCACCGCAGCCACCATCCGCCGCCCACCCATGGACCCTCCCCGGAAACCGCCGAACCGGCACCCGTACGCGCGCCGCACCCAACGATCACCGGGGACCGGCCCCCGACGACATCCCGCCACCCACCCGACACCAGGTGGGGCAAACCCCCCTTACCAGCCGAACCGCCGGTCCACCTCCGCCTCGAACTCCTCGAAACTCAACACCTGATCACCGTTCTTGTCCGCCGCATCGAACAACGCCGACGACGCATCCGCGTCCCCCACGCCCCAGAACGGCAGAACCCCCCGCGCCGCCAACGTCGGCCCCTTCGACCGCAGAGCCGAAATCACCTCCAGCCGCGTCAGCTCACCGTCATGGTTCAGATCCAACGCATCGAACAGAATCCGAGCCTTCTCACTCACCACAGCACCCTTCATCCCAACAGCGACCACCCCAACCTAGGGCACCCACCCCGGCACCACCTCCCACCCGTTCACCGCCCACACCAACCGCCAATACCGCTCCACCCGCGCATCCACCGGCCCCTCCACCCCAGGCCCCGCCCGGAACACCTCACCGAACCCCTCATCACCCATCAACCCCACCAACTCCACCCACGCCGCCACCTGCTCCGCCGACGGATCATCCGGCAGATCCGGCGCAGCCACCCGCACCATCGCCGCCACCGACTCCTCCGCCCCCTCCACCAACTGCTCCACCAACCGCCGACGCTCCTGCGCCGACAACCGCGTCACCTCATGCATCAACCGAACCTCCTCAGCACTGGACCCACGCTCGGCCACCAACCGCAACACCGCCCGACGCAACCGCAACACCCGGATCTGCGCCTCCACCGCATCGGCATGCACAGCAGCCACCTCAGCCACCGACAATTCCCGATCCAGCACCCGCCGCACACTGGGCAGATCCACACCCAGCTCCCGCAACGTCCGCACCAACTCCAGGCGCACCAGCGCCCCGACGTCGTACAACCGGTACCCGGCACCACTACGACCGGCCGGCACGACAAGCCCCTCATCGGAATAGAACCGAATGGTCCGCACCGCCAACCCGGACCTCCGGGCCAGCTCCCCGATCGAAAACCACTCCACCGCGCCGTCCATGCCCCCACCCTGAGGTCTCCACCCACTGGAGACTCAAGGCTAGATTTCAACCACCCACACCCCCCGCCCCAAGGAACCACGAGTGCTCACCACCGACCGCCTCCGACTCCGCCCCCTCACCACCAACGACGCCGACTGGTGGGTCCACCTCCACGCCGACGAAGAAGTCGGCCGCTACGTCGGCCACTACACCCACGCCCAGGCCACCACCCGCCTCCACGACATACAGCAACAGTGGACCGAACGCGGCCACGGCCTCTGCGCCGTCGAACTCCGCACCACCGGCGAAACCATCGGCCGCTGCGGCCTCAACTGGTGGGAACAGTTCCAGGAAACCGAAATCGGCTGGACCTTCGCCCGCCCCCACTGGGGCCACGGCTACGCCACCGAAGCGGCCCGCGCGGTACTGGACTGGGGCTTCGGCCCCCTCGGCCTCGACCGGATCACCGCCATGATCCACCACGGCAACACCGGCTCCACCGCCGTCGCGGCCCGCCTGGGCTTCACCCCCCTCCGCGAGGACACGGTCCTGGACCGCCCCTGCACGGTCTACGCCCTGGACCGCTGAGCGCGGTCAGTACTTCGGCCCGACGTGGGCGTCCATGAGGGCGACGGATTCCTTCCGGGCGATGGATACGTTGAAGGGGTCACTGCCCCGCGCGAGCACCGTCCACTGGACACCGACCTTGGCGAGGGTGTCCGTGCAGAGCCGCCGGATGTCGTCGGACTTGTTGGTGAAGAAGTAGCGAGGGTACTCGTAGCGTTTCCCGTTCCGGACCGTCCAGTTGGTGATCCGACATCCGTCGGAGTGGATGAGCCCCCGGATGAACTCCCACGGGTGAGCGTCCACGATCTCCTGCTGCCAGGGTTCGAGGGCGATCTGGCGGTCGTGCTTCTTCCCGGGCGCGTGCTGTGGGAACAAGCACGTCCAGTGGCGCCCGTAGCTGGTGACGGCAACGCAGCCCTCGCGCTGCAGCACGTAGACCTTGTCCGTCGGCCGCACCGCCAGGATGGCGGCGCGGCACTGCTGGATGAGGCCGGGCCAGGCGTTGTCGCAAAAGATGCGGAGGTGATGCCCGCCGCGTGGGTGGTCGCTGATGCAGCCGTCGCCGAGATAGAGGCCGAGCAGGTATGCGTAGGCAGTCTCATCGGCAGGGCCGGAACAGGGTGCTGATTGGTTGAGGCGGGGGAGCGGCTGGATGCGGGTTCGCCAGGAGCGGAGGGCTGCCCGGGATATCCCGGTTTCCTTGCTGACAGAGTTCAGACTGCGTCCGTCGTCGAGTAGAGCTAGTGCGCGCTTGCGTGTGGCGATGTCGTACACGCGATCGACACTGGCGTCCGCAATTCGCCCACGTGCGGCAATTGCGTCGGCATCCCTAAAACGGGTGAAGGTCGCGCGAATATCGCACGACCTTGGAATTGAAGGAGAAGTACCCCGGGTCGGATTCGAACCGACGCTGAATGGGTTTTGAATCCATCGCCTCTACCGCTGGGCTACCGGGGCCCCTTCGAAACGAAGGATACCGAAGACCCTCCGTGTCACAAACATACAGGAGCTAGGTAGGCTCAGGGGAGCTGAATCACCTTGCAACAGGGAGCCTCCGTGACCGCCGAGCACGAGTCGACGCCCACGCCCGACGCCGACCAGTCGCACGTTCCGCCGCTGACGACCCGCGTCGTCATCGCCGAGGACGAGGCGCTCATCCGTCTCGATCTCAAAGAGATGCTCGAAGAGGAGGGCTACTCCGTGGTCGGCGAGGCCGGCGACGGGCAGACGGCCGTCGAGCTGGCGCGTGAGCACCGCCCCGACCTCGTCATCCTCGACGTGAAGATGCCCGTCCTGGACGGGATCTCCGCCGCCGAGAAGATCGCCGGGGAGTCCATCGCCCCGGTCCTGATGCTCACCGCGTTCTCGCAGCGCGAGCTGGTGGAGCGGGCGAGGGACGCCGGGGCCATGGCGTACCTGGTGAAGCCGTTCAGCAAGAGCGACGTGGTGCCGGCCATCGAGATGGCGGTGTCGCGGTTCGCGGAGCTGAAGGCGCTGGAGAAGGAGGTCGCGGACCTCTCGGCGCGCCTGGAGACCCGGAAGCTGGTGGACCGGGCGAAGAGCATCCTGCAGACCCAGTACGGGCTGACGGAGCCGGCCGCGTTCCGGTGGATCCAGAAGACGTCGATGGACCGCCGCATGTCGATGCAGCAGGTCGCCGAGGCGGTCATCGAGGACGCCGAGGAGAAGAAGCAGAACGCCGCCGGCAAGTAGTCCCAAGCAGTCCGGGGCGTGCGTGAGGCCCGCCTCCCCCCGAGGGGGGAGGCGGGCCTCACGTGTTTTTCAGGCGGCGGGTCAGTCCTCGCCGAGGTACGCCTTGCGGACGTCCTCGTTGACGAGGAGCTCGCGGCCGGGGCCGGTCAGGACGATCTTGCCGATCTCCATGACGTGGCCCTGGTCGGCCAGGGAGAGCGCGGCCTGGGCGTTCTGCTCGACGAGCAGGATGGTGGTGCCCGAGGCCTTGAGCTCGGCGACGGTCGCCATGATCTTCTGCATCATGAGCGGGGAGAGGCCCATGGAGGGCTCGTCCAGCATGAGCAGCTTGGGCTGGGACATGAGGGCGCGGCCCATGGCGAGCATCTGCTGTTCGCCGCCGGAGAGGGTGCCGGCGGCCTGCTTGCGGCGTTCTCCCAGGATGGGGAAGAGGTCGTAGGCGCGCTGGACGTCCTTCTGGATGCCTTCCTTGTCGCTGCGGAGGAAGGCGCCGAGGAGGAGGTTGTCCTCGATGCTCATGCGGGGGAAGATGTGCCGGCCTTCGGGGGAGTGGGCGAGGCCGAGCGAGACGATGCTGTGTGCGGGGACCTTCTTGAGGGACTTGCCCTGGAACTTGATCTGGCCGCCCTTGGGCTTGATCAGTCCGGAGAGGGTGCGCAGGGTGGTCGTCTTGCCGGCGCCGTTCGTCCCGATGAGGGTGACGATCTGGCCTTCTTCGACGGTGAAGGAGATGCCTTTGACGGCTTCGATCTTGCCGTAGGCGACGCGGAGGTCTTCGACCTCCAGGAGTGCGGTCACTTGGCTTCTCCGTCCGTGGTGGTGCTGGTGGTGCTGTCCGCGGCGGGGGCGGTGTCGTCCTCGGCCGGGGTTTCCGGCTCGGTGTCGGCGTCGGTCTCGGCGTCGGCGTCGGTCTCGGCTTCCGCTTCGGCTTCGGCGGCCTCGGCTTCGGCGGCCTCGGCCTGGGCTTCCTCGGCGGGGGCCTCTTCGGCGGGGGCCTCTTCGGCGTGGGCCTCGGCGGCCTCGACCTCGGCGACCTCGTCGGCGCCGGGGGCGCCTTCGAAGGGTTCGCCGAGGTAGGCGGCGACGACGCGTTCGTCGCTCTGGACTTCGCCGGCGGTGCCTTCGATGAGCTTTTCGCCCTGGACGAGGCAGGCGACGCGGTCGCAGAGGTTGAAGATGAAGCGCATGTCGTGCTCGATGACGAGGACGGCGATGCCCTTGTCCCGGATGGCGAAGATGAGTTCTTCGGCGGCGCGGGTTTCCTGGGGGTTCATGCCGGCGGTGGGCTCGTCCAGGAGGATGAGGCCGGGGTCGCTGGCGAGGGCGCGGGCGATTTCGAGCTTGCGCTGTTCGCCGTAGGGGAGGTTGCGGGCGAGGTGTTCGGCCTTGTGGTCGAGGCCGATGAACTCCAGCAGCTCCATGGCCTTTTCGCGGCTGGCCTGCTCCTCCTTGCCGAAGCTGGGGAGGCGCAGGAGGGCCGACCAGAGGCCTTCCTTGGTGCGGGTGTGGCGTCCGACGAGGACGTTTTCCAGGACCGTCATGTTGTTGAAGAGACGGATGTTCTGGAAGGTGCGGGCGATGCCGGCCGCGGTGACCTTGAAGGACTTGGGGGGCAGGACGGTGCCCTTGTAGCGGACTTCGCCTTCGGTGGGGATGTAGAGGCCGGTGAGGCAGTTGAAGAAGGTGGTCTTGCCGGCGCCGTTGGGGCCGATGAGGCCGACGATCTCGCCGCTGTTGACGGTGAGGTCGACGTTCTTGACGGCGGTGAGGCCGCCGAAGCGCATGGTGACGCCGCGGGCGTCGAGGACCGTTTCGGTGGTGGTCGTCATGGTCAGGCCCCTGCCTTGCTGAGGACTGCCGGCGCTTCGAGGTCCTTGTGGAGCTCAAGCTGGTTGCGGCGGTTGGGGATGAGGCCTTCGGGGCGCAGGCGCATGAGGACGACGAGCGCGATGCCGAAGACGAGGAGCTGGTATTCGCCCAGGAACTGGAGCTTGTTGGGGATCATGAAGAGGAGGGCGCCGCCGACGAGGGGGCCGGAGATGGTGCCCATGCCGCCGAGGACGACTGCCGCGAGGAGGAAGGCGGAGTTCGGGGGGACGGCGTTGGCGAAGACGTACTGGTCCGGGGTGACGGTGTAGTTGACGTGGGCCTGTACGGCGCCGGCGAGGCCGGCGAGGGTGGCGCCGAGGGCGAAGGCGATGAGCTTGACGCGGAAGCCGTTGATGCCCATGGCTTCGGCGGCGGTCTCGTCTTCGCGGATGGCGACCCAGGCGCGGCCGATGCGGGATTCGGCGCTGCGGCGGAAGACCATGATCACGATGAGGGTGACCAGGAGCATCAGCAGGAAGTAGTTGGCGAAGCGGCCGATGGTGAAGCCGAGGAAGACGTGGTTGGCGCCGAAGTCGAATCCGAAGAGGTTGACGTTGGGGACGCCGGCGACGCCGTTGGGGCCGTTGGTGAGGTCGGGGCCGGAGACGCCGTCGAGGTTGTTCATCGAGATGCGGAAGATCTCTCCGAAGCCGAGGGTGACGATGGCGAGGTAGTCGCCGCGCAGTCGCAGGGTGGGGGCGCCGATGAGGACGCCGAAGACCATGGATGCGGCGGCGCCGAGGATGATGGCGGCCCAGAAGGGGAGGTGGACGCCGAAGGGGGAGTTCGGGGAGCCGGAGACCAGGGCGGCGGTGTAGGCGCCGACGCCGAGGAAGGCGACGTAGCCGAGGTCGAGGAGGCCGGTGAGGCCGACGACGATGTTCAGGCCGAGGGCGACGGTGGCGAAGATGAGGATGTTGACGCCGAGGGTGGCGTACTGGTCGTCGGTCTGGGTGAGGGGGAAGGCCGCGGCCGCGACGAAGGCGCCGACGAGGGCGACGTTGCGGTGCTTGGCGGTGAGTGCGGTGAAGCGGGCGACGAGGCCGGCCTTCTGGAGGGCGGCGAAGCCGAAGCCTGCGGTGATCAGGAAGCCGATGAAGAGTTCCTGGTAGGGGGTGGTGACGCCGTAGGTGAAGACGCCGAGGCCGACGGCGAGGACGGCGGCGATGATGAGGATCTCGACGGAGGCCGGGAGGGCGCGGGCCGGCTTGGGCGTGCCGCTGGCGTGGGCTGCCTTGGTGACGGCCCAGCGGTTGCGGTAGCCGAGCTTGTAGCGGTCCCACCAGGAGTCTTCGGGGTCTGCCTCGTCGAGTTCGGGCCGCTCGAAGGGGAGGGAGCGGGCGCCGAGGTAGGCGATGACGGAGGCGATGAGGACGATGAAGCCGCCGGGTTCGAGGTTGACGAGTCCGCCGAGGGCGGTGGAGATCGCCTTGACGGTGTACAGCGTGGTGTACAGGGCGGCGAGGGCGGAGAGTTTGATGGCGGCGTCGGCGCCTGCGGGGGTGAGCCAGCGGAGGCCCTTGATTCCGTAGGAGGAGAGGCCGAAGAGGGTGGTGAGGGCGCCGCCGACGAGGACGAGCCACTGGAGGCCGCCGGGGTAGCCGTAGACGGTGAGGTCGCCGGGGAAGGCGGAGGTCCAGGTCCAGGCGAGGAAGCAGGAGACGACGGTGAGGGCGCCGCCGGCTGTTGCCATGGCTCGGGCGGCCTGCTCGGGGATGCGGTTCTCGCGGGTGGCGATGGCCTGGGGTGCGGTGTCTGTGGTGGTTGTCGTCATGGTTCTCACGCCCTGTCCGCAACGCGCTCGCCCATCAGGCCCTGGGGCCGGAAGAGGAGCACGAGGATGAGGAGGACGAACGCCCAGGTGTTGCCCCAGGACTGTCCGCCGAGCTGCTGCATGCCGGGTACGTCGGCGATGTATGCGGTGGTGAGGGTCTCGGCGAGGCCGAGGACCAGGCCGCCGATCATGGCGCCGTAGATGTTCCCGATGCCGCCGAGGACGGCGGCGGTGAAGGCCTTGAGGCCGAGGATGAAGCCCATGCGGTAGTTGACTTCGCCGTACTTGAGGCCGTAGGCGACGGCTCCGATGGCGGCGAAGGCGGCGCCGAGGGCGAACGCGATCGTGATGATGCGGTCGGTGTTGATGCCCATGAGCTTGGCGGTGTCGGGGTCCTGGGCGGTGGCCTGCATGCCGCGGCCGGTGCGGGTCTTCTTGACGAAGAAGCCGAGGAAGGCCATGGAGATGGGGGCGGCGATGAGGAGGAAGACGTCGCCGGTCTGGATGGTGATGCTGCCGATGTGGAAGGGGCCGCCGGGGAGTTCGGGGAACTTTACGGAGGACTTCGCGTCGGGGAACCAGGCCCATACGACCTGCTGGAGGACGATGGAGAGGCCGATGGCGGTGATGAGCGGCGCGAGGCGGGGTGCGCTGCGCAGGGGCCGGTAGGCGAAGCGTTCGGCTCCGACGGCGATGAGGGTGGCGACGATGACGGCGCCTATGAGCATGAGCGGCAGGGCGATCCACATGGTGGTGCCGCCGGGGAGCATCAGCCAGACGGTGAGGGCTCCGAATCCGCCGGTCATGAAGATCTCGCCGTGGGCGAAGTTGATGAGCTGGACGATGCCATAGACCATCGTGTAGCCGATGGCGACGAGCCCGTACATGGATCCCAGTAGCAGGCCGTTGACCAGCTGTTGCGGCAGTTCGTGCACCGCAGGTCCTCCGAGTCTTTCGACGGATGTGACACCGCGCGGGGCGCTGTGGTGCGGCGCCCCGCGCGGCAGGTGAGAGGGGTGGGGTGTGGCAGGTCAGCCGGCGAGGGTGCCGGACTCGACGGTCTTGAAGTCGTCGCCGTCGACCTTGTAGACGGTCAGCTGCTTGTTGGTGGCGTCGCCGAACTCGTCGAAGGAGACCTTGCCGGTCACGCCGTCGAAGTTGACGCCCTGGACGGCTTCGAGGACCTTGGCGCGGGCGTCCGAGGGGAGCTTGCCGTTGTTGGCGTCGACGACCTTCTTGACGGCTTCGATGACGGCCCAGGCGGAGTCGTAGGAGTAGCCGCCGTAGGCGGAGTAGTCGTCCTTGTAGCCGGCCTTCTTGTAGTTGTCGATGAACTCCTTGGCGGAGGGGAGGCTCTCGACGGGGGCGCCGACGGAGGTGCAGAGGTCGCCCTGGGCCTGGGGGCCGGCGAGTTCGACGTACTTCTTGTCCTTCATGCCGTCGCCGCCGACGAGCGGGATGTTGGTGCCGGAGGCCTTGATCTGCTTGCTGAGGGGGCCGGCCGCGGGGTATTCGCCGCCGTAGTAGACGACGTCGGCGCCCGAGGACTTGACCTGGGTGACGATGGCGGAGAAGTCCTTGGACTCGGGGTCGATGTGGCCCTCGCCGACGACCTGGCCGCCGAGCTTGGTGAACTCGCCCTTGAAGGTTCCGGCGAGGCCGGCGCCGTAGGTCTTCTTGTCGTCGATGATGAAGACCTTCTTCTTGCCGGCCTTGTTGAAGAGGTACTGCGCCGCGTAGGGGCCCTGGATGGCGTCCGTGGTGGCGGTGCGGAAGTAGCTCTTGTAGGTGCGGGCCTTCTGGCCTTCGGCCCACTTGGGGCCCTGGGTCAGGGAGGGGCTGGTGTTGGCCGGGGAGATCTGGGTGAGCTTGGCGTCGTCGAAGACCTTCTGCATGGCTTCGGAGACGGAGGAGTTGAGGGGGCCGACGACGCCGAGGACGTTCTTGTCGGCGGTGAGCTTGGTGGCGTTCTGCTGGCCGGAGGAGGCCTGGGCCTGGTCGTCGAGGGCTTCGATCTTGAAGGTGACGCCCTTGACGTACTTCTTCTCGTTGGCCTGCTTGGCGGCGAGGTCGGCGGAGTTCTTGATGCCGAGGCCGAGGGCGGAGAGGTCGCCCGTCAGCGGGGCGTCGACGCCGATGACGACGGTGGTGTTGCCGCTGTCGCCACCGGCGGAGCCGCCGCTGTCGTTGCGCGAGCCGCAGGCGGTGAGGGTGAGAGCGCCCGCGGCGAGGGCGGCGGTCACGGCGATGAGCTGACGAGAACGCAACGTTCAGTCCTTTCCTGGCGCCGCGTCCCCCGTGGGACGCGTCGAGTCGAACGCGGGGAACCGAACTGAGGAAATCCGGCGGTCGCGGTAACTGGCCGTGACTCTAGGCGGCTCATCGGTGGATATGGAGGGCTGAGGCCAATGATGTGACTCTCTTGTTATGCCACGGCGTAATACATAGCGGATGTGTGCGGGTGGAACGGGGGAATTCAGGCCGGTTCGTCTTGTCCGGATGTTGAGATGGGGCAGGACCATGCGTGGGTTTGGGTCCTGACCACGCCAGGACTCTAGGGGTTTTTGGTCATGACGGGCTCGGCGTGGGTTCGTCTCGGTCTTCGGGACACGCCCTGGTCAGTGCCACGGAAAGATCCCTGGCATATCGGTCACCGGGGATGTAACTGTGATCCTCTTTCTGGATTCCATTACTCAGGGTTACTTCCAGGAATGGGAGTCCGGAATTCCGTGCTACATGCACGCAATCTTTTGTGTGGATCAGTACGAGGAGCTCGCGGACTTCTCCGGCGGCGACCGCGGCCGGGAGGCGTGGCTTGATCGTCACGGTCAGGGCCGGTGACGGCTGCCCGATCCGCTCCACCGTGACCGGCGGCCCGGCCGAGGTCCGCACACGGACAGTGAACGCGAAGGCGGCGCCGTCGGGCGCCGGCTCCACCGGTTCGCCGTAGGTCAGCGAGAGGGTCTGGGAGGGGGCGGACGGCGGCGGCACCGGCGGGGGCTCGGGGCGGGTGGCGTGGATCCGCAGGGCCGCGGCGGCCAGGACGGCGAGCGAGGCGGCCGTGAGGACGGCGCGGCGGTGGCGGGCGTAGAAGGCGCGCGGGCGCTCGCTCCAGCCGGGTGGGAGGGGGGTACGGGGCTCCGGGCGCGAGCCCTCCCGGTCCCAGGTGCCCTCGCCGGGCTCCAGGGGGCCTATGCCCCCGCCGGTGCCCCCGCCGCTCACCGGGGGCCGCCGGGGGTGGCCGTGATGCGCCGCGGCGCCGGTCCGGTTCCCATGCGGGAACGCTAGACCGGCGCCGTGTGCCGCACAACTGCCCGTCTCGGCCCTGTTGTTAAGGGTCCGTGACGGCTGCCGGAAGCGGGGCTCAGGACTCCGTTTCGCGCAGGAGGCAGGTGAGGCGGGCGGTGCAGACGCGGCGGTCCTGTTCGTCGGTGATGACGATCTCGTACGTGGCGGTGGAGCGGCCGCGGTGGACGGGGGTGGCGGTGCCGGTGACGATCCCGTCGCGCGCGCCGCGGTGGTGGGTGCAGTTGAGGTCGACACCGACGGCGATCTTCCTGCTGCCGCCGTGGAGCATGGCGCCGACCGAGCCGAGGGTCTCGGCGAGGACGGCGGAGGCGCCGCCGTGCAGGAGTCCGTAGGGCTGGGTGTTGCCCTTGACCGGCATCGTGGCGACGACGCGGTCGGCGGAGGCCTCCAGGATCCTGATCTCCATGCGTTCGCCGAGGGCGCCCGCGGAGAACAGGGCGGGCAGGTCTATGCCCAGGGACGCGTACTCGTCGAGGACTTCCTGGGGGAACTTCACGGCGTGCTGCTGCTCGTCGGCCATGGGCCTGCTCCGTTCGTCAACGATCGTTAACCAGCTGTCTGGGGTCGTTCTATCAGGCCGGTTCGAAGCGCACGACGACGGACTTGCTGGCGGGGGTGTTGCTGGTGTCGGCGGTGGAGCCCAGGGGGACCAGGACGTTGGTCTCGGGGTAGTAGGCGGCGGCGCAGCCTCGGGCGGTGGGGTAGTGGACGACGCGGAAGCCGGGGGCGCGGCGTTCGACCCCGTCCTTCCATTCGCTGATCAGGTCGGTGTAGGAGCCGTCGGCGAGGCCGAGCTCGGCGGCGTCGTCGGGGTGGACCATGACCACGCGGCGGCCGCCGGTGATGCCGCGGTAGCGGTCGTCGAGGCCGTAGATGGTGGTGTTGTACTGGTCGTGGCTGCGCAGGGTCTGCAGGAGCAGTCGGCCGGCGGGGACCTCGGGGTATTCGACGGGGGCGGCGGTGAAGTTGGCCTTGCCGGTCCTGGTGGGGAAGCGGCGTTCGTCGCGGGGGGCGTGGGGGAGCCGGAAGCCGCCGGGGCGGGCGACGCGGGCGTTGAAGTCCTCGAAGCCGGGGACGACGCGGGAGATGCGGTCGCGGATGGCGGCGTAGTCGGCTTCGAAGTCCTCCCAGGGGGTCTTGGAGGCGGTGCCGAGGACGGCGCGGGCCATGCGGGCGACGATGGCGGGCTCGGAGAGCAGGTGGGGGGAGGCGGGGGCGAGGTTGCCGCGGGAGGCGTGGACCATGCCCATGGAGTCCTCGACGGTGACGAACTGCTTGCCGCTCGCCTGGACGTCCTTGTCGGTGCGGCCGAGGGTGGGCAGGATCAGGGCGCGCCGGCCGGTGACCGCGTGGGAGCGGTTGAGCTTGGTGGAGACGTGGACGGTCAGGGAGGCGTTCCGCATGGCGGCCTCGGTGACCTCGGTGTCGGGGGTGGCGCCGACGAAGTTGCCGCCCATGGCGAAGAAGACCTTGGCCTTGCCGTCGCGGAGGGCTTCGATGGCGCGGACGACGTCGTAGCCGTGGGCGCGCGGTGAGGTGATGGAGAACTCGCGGTCGAGGGCGTCGAGGAAGGCGGGGGCGGGGCGTTCGAAGATGCCCATGGTGCGGTCGCCCTGGACGTTGGAGTGGCCGCGGACGGGGCAGACGCCGGCGCCGGGGCGGCCGATGTCGCCGCGGAGCAGGAGGAGGTTGACGACCTCGCGGATGGTGGCGACGGCGTGCTTGTGCTGGGTCAGGCCCATGGCCCAGCAGGCGATGGTGCGCTTGGAGGCGAGGATCATCGCGAGGGCGCGTTCGATCTCGGGGCGGGTCAGGCCGGTGGCCTTGAGGGTCTCGTCCCAGTCGGCTTCCTTGGCGGCCGCGGCGAACTCGTCGTAGCCGTGGGTGTGCTCGCGGATGAAGTCCTCGTCGAGGGCGCCGTCCGCTTCGATGACGAGCTTGTTGAGGAGGCGGAAGAGGGCCTGGTCGCCGCCGATGCGGATCTGGAGGAAGAGGTCGTTGAGGGGGGTGCCCTTGACCATGCCCAGGGGGGTCTGGGGGTTCTTGAACCGCTCCATGCCGGCTTCGGGCAGCGGGTTCACCGAGATGATCTTCGCGCCGGCGTTCTTGGCCTTCTCCAGGGCGGAGAGCATGCGCGGGTGGTTGGTGCCCGGGTTCTGTCCGGCGACGATGATCAGGTCGGCCTGGTGGAGGTCTTCGAGGGAGACGCTGCCCTTGCCGATGCCGATGGTCTCGCTGAGGGCGGAGCCGGAGGACTCGTGGCACATGTTGGAGCAGTCCGGCAGGTTGTTGGTGCCGAACTCGCGGGCGAAGAGCTGGAAGAGGAACGCGGCCTCGTTGCTGGTGCGGCCGGAGGTGTAGAAGACGGCCTCGTCGGGGGAGGAGAGGGCCTTCAGCTCCTCGGCGATGATCTCGAAGGCCCGCTTCCAGCTGACGGGCTCGTAGCGGTCGCCGCCTTCGGGCAGGTACATGGGGTGGGTGATGCGGCCCTGCTGGCCGAGCCAGTAGCCGGAGCGGCCGGCGAGCTCGGCGAGGGGGTGCTCGGCGAAGAAGGCGGGGGTGACGCGGCGCAGGGTGGCCTCTTCGGCGACGGCCTTGGCGCCGTTCTCGCAGAATTCGGCGGTGTGGCGCTTGTCTCCCTCGGGCCAGGCGCAGCCGGGGCAGTCGAAGCCGTTCTTCTGGTTGACCTTGAGGAGGGTCCGCGCGGTGCGGACCGGTCCCATCTGCTCGTTGGCGATCTTGAGGGTGTGGCCGATGGCGGGCAGGCCGGCCGCGGCGTGCGCAGGGGGTCCGACGTGCGGCGCGTCCTGTACCGGATCACCTGCGGGCGGCTTGGTGGCCATGTCGCTCCCCTTCGAGCAGTTTTCTCGTACCCCCCGATCCTGTCACGCTCCGCCGACATCGCCGACGGCGGATTTGTCGGTGGGGGCGCCTAGGATCGGGGGCGTGGCAGAGACAGCATCGAAGAAGACCGAGCAGACGACCGCAGCGGGCCGCCCGCGCCTGATGCTCATGGACGGGCACTCCCTGGCGTACCGGGCGTTCTTCGCGCTGCCCGCGGAGAACTTCACGACGGCGACGGGCCAGCCGACCAATGCCATCTACGGCTTCGCGTCGATGCTGGCGAACACGCTGCGTGACGAGGCGCCCACGCATTTCGCGGTGGCGTTCGACGTGTCCCGCAAGACCTGGCGTTCGACGGAGTTCCCGGAGTACAAGGCGAACCGTTCGAAGACCCCGGACGAGTTCAAGGGGCAGGTCGAGCTGATCGGCGAGCTCCTCGACGCGATGAAGGTGCCGCGGTTCGCGGTCGACGGCTTCGAGGCCGACGACGTGATCGCGACGCTGGCGACGCAGGCGGAGGCCCTCGGTTTCGAGGTGCTGATCGTCACCGGTGACCGGGACTCCTTCCAGCTGGTCTCCGAGCACACGACCGTGCTGTACCCGACGAAGGGCGTCTCGGAGCTGACCCGGTTCACGCCGGAGAAGGTCGTGGAGAAGTACGGGCTCACCCCGCGGCAGTACCCGGACTTCGCGGCGCTGCGCGGTGACCCGTCGGACAACCTGCCGGGCATCCCGGGCGTCGGCGAGAAGACGGCCGCGAAGTGGATCAACCAGTTCGGTTCGTTCGCGGAGCTGGTGGAGCGGGCCGAGGAGGTCAAGGGCAAGGCCGGGCAGAACTTCCGCGACCACCTGGAGGCGGTGAAGCTCAACCGGGTCCTGACCGAGATGGTCAAGGACGTGGAGCTGCCCAAGACCCCGGCCGACCTGGCGCGCGCCCCCTACGACCGCTCGGCGGTCACGGGCGTGCTGGACGTGCTGGAGATCCGCAACGCCTCGCTGCGCGAGCGGCTGCTGGCCGTGGACCCGGGCGCGGACCAGGAGGAGGCGCCGGCTCCGGCGGCGGGAGTGGAGCTGGACGGCTCGGTGCTGGGCGCGGGCGAGCTCGCGCCGTGGCTCGCGGCGCACGCGGGCGGCCCCCTGGGCGTCTCGACGGTGGACAGCTGGGGGCTGGGCCAGGGCAACGTGTCCGAGGTGGCGCTGGCCGCGGCGGGCGGGGCGGCGGCCTGGTTCGA
>NZ_JZWV01000131.1 GCF_000966975.1 Streptomyces katrae
TCCGAGCTGGACGAGGCCGACGAGCGGGCGTTCGCCGCGTGGGCGGCGGACGCGTCCGCGCCGAAGGTGGTGCACAACGCCAAGGGCCTGATGCGGGTCTTCCCGGAGCACGGCTGGACCCTGGCGGGCGTCACGATGGACACGGCGCTGGCCGCCTACCTGGTCAAGCCGGGCCGGCGGTCCTTCGCGCTGGACGTGCTGTCGGTGGAGTACCTGGGCCGTGAGCTGCAGCCGCCGGCCGCCGACGGCCAGCTGGCCTTCGGTGCCGACGAGACCGCCGAGGCGGACGCGCTGATGGCGCAGGCCCGCGCGGTCCTGGACCTGGGCGAGGCGTTCACGGCGAAGCTCCCCGAGGTCGGCGCGGTGGAGCTGCTGCACGAGATGGAGCTGCCCACCTCCGAGCTGCTGGCCCGGCTGGAGCGGGCGGGCATCGCCGCCGACCGCGACCACCTGGAGGCCATGGAGCAGCAGTTCGCGGGTGCCGTGCAGCAGGCGGTCAAGGAGGCCCACGCGGCGGTGGGGCACGAGTTCAACCTCGGCTCGCCCAAGCAGCTGCAGGAGGTGTTCTTCGGCGAGCTGGACCTGCCGAAGACGAAGAAGACCAAGACCGGGTACACCACGGACGCCGACGCGCTGGCCTGGCTGGCCACCCAGACCGACCACGAACTCCCGGTGATCATGCTGCGGCACCGGGAGCAGGCCAAGCTCCGCGTGACCGTCGAGGGCCTGGTCAAGTCGATCGCCGCCGACGGCCGGGTGCACACCAGCTTCAGCCAGACCACCGCCGCCACGGGCCGCCTGTCCTCCACGGACCCCAACCTGCAGAACGTGCCGGTGCGTACGGACGAGGGCCGGGCCATCCGCCGCGGCTTCGTCGTCGGCGAGGGCTACGAGTCGCTGATGACGGCCGACTACAGCCAGATCGAGCTGCGGGTCATGGCCCACCTCTCCGAGGACGAGGGCCTGATCGAGGCCTTCAACTCCGGCGAGGACCTGCACACCACGGTCGCCTCCCAGGTGTTCGGCGTCGAGCGTTCCCAGGTCGACGCCGAGATGCGGCGCAAGATCAAGGCCATGAGCTACGGCCTGGCCTACGGGCTGTCCGCCTTCGGTCTGGCCCAGCAGCTGAACATCGAGCCCGCCGAGGCGCGCGGCCTGATGGAGACCTTCTTCGAGCGGTTCGGCGGGGTCCGCGACTACCTCCAGCGGGTGGTCGACGAGGCCCGCGCCACCGGCTACACGGCCACGGTCTTCGGGCGCCGCCGCTACCTGCCCGACCTCAACAGCGACAACCGCCAGCGCCGCGAGGCCGCCGAGCGGATGGCGCTGAACGCCCCGATCCAGGGCACCGCCGCCGACATCGTCAAGGTCGCGATGCTCCGCGTGGACAAGGCCCTGGCCGAGGCCGGGCTGGCCTCGCGGATGCTGCTCCAGGTCCATGACGAAATCGTCCTGGAGATCGCCCCCGGCGAGCGGGAGCGGGTCGAGGAGCTGGTGCGCCGCGAGATGGGCGCGGCCGTCGAACTGCGGGCCCCGCTGGACGTGTCCGTGGGGGTGGGCGGCGACTGGGAGTCCGCCGCGCACTGACCCCGACGGCATGCCCGCGCGCCCGTCCCCGCTCATGCGGCGGGGACGGGCGTCCGCGTCTCCCGGTCCGGGCAGCGGGGGTCCCGGGCGCGGCGGTGGCGCAGCCGCACCAGGGCCCCGTACAGCAGGAGGCCCACCGCGAGGCCGCCGCCGGCCCCGAAGCAGAGGGTCGGGATGATGTCGAGGGGGCTGCGGATCCGGTCGTAGAAGGTGAAGAAGCGCATCACCCGCAGGATGGTCCCGGCGGCGGTGCACCCGCCGATCAGGAGCAGCGCCGCCCACCGCTCCGCCCGGCCGAGCACGGGTACCGACGGGGGCGCCGGCCGGTCCGGGATCCGGCGCAGACCGCTCAGGGTGAACCAGAGCAGGGCCCACGCGGCGAGCGCGGAGGTGCCGTACTGGAGGAAGGTGTAGGGCGCCAGCCCGAGGGCCACGGGCCGGCCCAGCCATGGCAGGGCGTGCGTCCCCCAGCGGTCCATGTGCGTGAACGCGTCCCACACCACGTGCGTGAGCGAGCCGGCGACCGCCGAGAGGTAGAACCGCAGGGCGAGTGCGGGCCGCCGCAGCCCGCGCCAGTCCTCGCCGCGGACGAAGGAGTGGACGCGGCCCCTTCGGGAGGCCGGCAGCAGGGCGGCCAGCGGCTCGCGCAGCAGGAGCCAGCAGGCGGCGAGCACGGCCGTGAGCGCGGCGTCCGCGGTGACCACCCCCAGCGGCCCGTGCGTGAAGTCGCCGTAGCCCATGACGCCGCCGACGACGGCGTCGGCGAAGTAGAAGGCGTCCGGCGCGAACGACCCGAGCACCAGCGCCGAACGACCCGAGCACCAGCGCCGAGGCGACCAGCGGCCCCCGCGCGCGGCCCGAGCGGCGGATGGCCGGAAGTACGGCGGCCGCGTGGCTGAGAGTGAACGGCACAGGGCCTCCCCGGGTGGCTGATGTCGGGCAAGTATGCGTGACCTGCGCAGGCGCGTGGGGAACTGGTGAATATCGGGCCCGCATTGCGTGCCGTGTGCAGGGAGTTGACGTAGGGTCACGCGGACGTCCGGAGGTCCAGTGGAGGGGTCCCGCTCATGTCGGCACGAATATTCGGACGCGGCCTGCGCCGGGGCGCGGCCGCTGCGCTGGTATCGGCACTGGTGGCCGCCGCGATGACGGCTTCCCAGGGCCCGGCGGTCGCCGGCCCGGAGCGGGTCGCCGCGGCCGGGGAGGGCGCCGCGCAGCCGCCGGCCGCCGCGTCGGGCGCGGGCGGGGACTCGTCCTATTCCACCGAACTGCCGCCGCTGGACAGCCCCGCACCGCCGGCGGCCGTCCTGCCGGACGGTGCGGCCGCGACCTCCGGCGCCCGGCCGGAGCCCGGGCCCGAAC
>NZ_JZWV01000132.1 GCF_000966975.1 Streptomyces katrae
AGCCCGAACCGGCCGCCGTGGTACGGCCGGCCGGGGCGCAGGGCATACCGGCCAGTGTGCTCGCCGCGTACCGGCGGGCCGAGCAGCGGGTGGGGGAGGACGACCCCGGGTGCGGGCTGCGCTGGCAACTGCTCGCCGCGATCGGCAAGGTGGAGTCCGGGCAGGCCGACGGCGGCCGGGTCGACGCGAACGGGACCACCCTGCGGCCGATCCTGGGCCCCGTGCTCGACGGCAACGGCTTCGCGAACATCTCCGACACCGACGGCGGGGCCTACGACGGCGACGCCCGCCACGACCGTGCCGTCGGCCCGA
>NZ_JZWV01000133.1 GCF_000966975.1 Streptomyces katrae
TGCAGTTCATCCCCTCCACCTGGGCGGCCTGGGGTCAGGACGGCAACGGCGACGGCCGGCGCGACCCCAACAACGTCCACGACGCGGCCCTGGCGGCCGGACGCTACCTCTGCGCCGGGAACCGGGACCTGAGGACGGGCGACGGCCTGGACCGGGCCGTGCTCTCGTACAACCAGTCCGCGGAGTACCTGCGGACGGTGCGGTCCTGGTACGCGTACTACCTCCAGGGGGCGCACGAGGTCCCCGACGGCAGCGGTGCCCCGCTCCCGGCCCCGGGCACCCCGAAGCCGAGCCCGAAGCCGACGCCCAGCCCCACGCCGACGCCCACTCCCAGTCAGACGCCGGGCCCGAAGCCGACGCC
>NZ_JZWV01001128.1 GCF_000966975.1 Streptomyces katrae
CCCGGCCCCCGTGCCGCCCCCCCCGCGAGTCAGCCCGCCACGCGGGCCATCCACGCCTCGACCTCGTCCGCCGAGCGCGGCAGGCCCGCGGACAGGTTCTCGTGGCCGTCGGCGGTCACCAGCAGGTCGTCCTCGATCCGCACGCCGATGCCACGCCACTCCTCGGGCACCGTGAGGTCGTCCGGCTGGAAGTACAGGCCCGGCTCCACCGTGAGCACCATGCCCGGCTCCAGCGCCCCCTCGACGTACTCCTCGG
>NZ_JZWV01001129.1 GCF_000966975.1 Streptomyces katrae
ACGTACTCCTCGGTGCGGGCCTCGGCGCAGTCGTGGACGTCCAGGCCCAGCATGTGGCCGGTGCCGGCCATGGTGAAACGGCGCTGCAGGCCGAGCTCGTACGCACGGTCCGCCGGGCCCTCGATGAAGCCCCACTCCACGAGCTTCTCCGCCAGGTACCGCTAAGTCGCGGTACGCGGCCCCCGGCTTCACGGCGGCCATGCCCGCCTCCTGGGCCTCGTACACCGCGTCGTACACCATCCGCTGCACGGGCGTGAACGTGCCGCTGACGGGCAGGGTGCGGGTGACGTCGGCGGTGTAGAGGGTGTGGGTCTCCACACCGGCGTCGAGCAGGAGCAGGTCACCGGGGCGTACCGGGCCGTCGTTGTCGGTCCAGTGCATGATCGTGGCGTGGTCCCCCGCGGCGCAGATCGAGCCGTACCCGACGGAGTTGCCCTCCAGCCGCGCCCGGCGGAAGAAGGTGCCCTCGATCCACCGCTCGGAGGAGGCGACCGCCCGCGAGAGCTCGCCCACGCAGTCGGTGAAACCGCGCACGGTGGAGTCCACCGCCTTGCGCATCTCGCCGATCTCCCACTCGTCCTTGACGAGGCGCAGCTCGCTCAGCGCCTCCTCCAGTTCGGCGTCGCGCCCGGCGTCGGTGGTGACCGCGGCCTCCAGCGCCGCGTCGACGCCGCGGACGATGCGCGTGGGCACGCCGGGTGCGGCGGCCAGGTCGGCGACCGCCGTGCGCACGTCACGGCAGGACAGCCCGAGCACGCGCTCCGACTCGGCGAGGGAGCGGCGGCGGCCCATCCACAGCTCGGCGGTGTAGCCCAGCCAGAACTCGTCGGTGTCCCGGCCGTCGCGCGGCAGCACGTAGCAGTACGCGTCGTGGCCGCCGTCGGGGCGGGGTTCGAGGACGAGCGCGCCGTCGCGGGCCCGGTCCCCGGTCATGTGGACGTAGCCGGAGTACGGGCGGAAGGGGTAGGTGTCGTCGTTCGAGCGGACCTTGAGGTTCCCGGACGGGACGACCAGCCGCTCGCCCGGGAAGCGCGCGGAGAGGGCGGCGCGGCGGAGGGCCGCGTACGGGGCCTGCTCGTCGGGCTGGAGGTCGTGCTGCTCGGTGTCCGCCCAGCCCGTCTTCATCAGAGCGGACAGTTCCCCGGAGATCTCCGAGTAGAGGCCGTTCTTGCGCGCGTTCGCCACGTCGTACACCTTCTTCCGGACGGTTTCGGCCGCCGGGAGGCCCCGGCGATGTCGGGACGGTACTGCGGCGGCGCGCCCTCGGGAGGCCCCGCCGTGCCAGTGGCACCGATCGGCCACCGGGGCCCCGTGGCCGTCGATAATGCGTGCATGGAGAACGCGAGACTGGACGAGGCCCTGCGGACGCTGGGCATCGGCCCGGCAGCGTCCCGGGTGTACCTGGCCCTCCTGGAACGGGCCCCCGCACCGCTCGCCGAGATCGGGCGGGCGGCCGGGCTGGAGGGCGCCGCCTTCGCCACGGCGTACGGCGAGCTGGTCGACGCCGGGCTGGCCGGCGCCGCCGGGGAGGGCACGGACGTGGGGGCGCCGGTCCCTCCCGCCGCCGGCCTGGAGGTCCTCGCGAGGCACCGCGCGGCCGAGCTGGAGGCGTCCCGCATCACCGTGGGCGGCGCGTTCGAAACGTTCCGCCGCCGGCGGCTCACAGCACACGGTGACAACCTCGTCGAGGTGGTCACCGGTGACGCCGTCGGCCCGCGGCTCCGCCAGGCCTGGGCCAGCGCCCGCGAACAGATCCGCCAGCTCGAATCGCCGCCCTACTTCCCGCAGACCGAGGCCCTCGACGACGCGCTGGCGACCCTCGCCCGCGGGGTGACGCAGCGGGTCGTCTACTCCAAGGCGTCGCTGGAGACGCCGGGACGGCTGGAGACGGCCATCGAGCCGTGCATCGAGGCGGGCGAGCAGGCCCGGGTGGCTCCGACGGTGCCGGTCAAGCTGCTGATCATCGACGAGGCGTACGCGCTGGTGTCCCTGTCGATCAGGGATTCCGACGTGCACCACACGACGCTGGTGGTGCAGCCGTGCGGCCTGCTCTCGGCCCTCGTCGCCCTGTTCGAGCAGACCTGGCAGCAGGCCCTGCCCTTCCACGGCCGCACCACCCGCCCGGCCGGCCTGGCGCCGGCCGACCGCCGGCTGCGCGGCGCGGGCGACGAGGTCATCGCCCGCGAACTGGGCATCAGCCGCCGCACCTTCTTCCGCCGGCTCCAGATCCTGATGGCCCGCCTGGGCGCCGAGAACCGCTTCCAGATGGCCCTCCAGGCGCAGCGCAACGGCTGGCTGTGAGGCACGGACTTTGCCGGAGTCATGTGTTCCGCTGCTGCGCTTCGGGAACATGTGCCCGATACGGCGGCGGCGGGGGTGGAGCATGAGCCGGGAAGACAACCGGGCCGGGGTCAGCGCGCTGCTGTCCTGGGCGGTGTGGGGGAGCCTGATCTGGATCGTGTGGGATCCGGACCTCCAGGGCGTCCAGGAGGCCATCGGCTGGTGGATGATCGCCATCGCGCTCGCGCCCGTCCTGCTCATGGCCATGTGGGCGGCCGTCTTCGACGAGCCGGGCGCCGGCGACGACGCCTGCGGGTCCGACGATGGCGACGTCCACTGGACGCACGGGGAGGAAAGCTGCGGCAGCCGCCGCTACGGGTGCGGCGGCTGAGGCGGACGGCCCCGGCCGGAAGCCGGTCCGCTCCCCGAACGCGCAGCCATGCGCGCGCCGCGCCGCTCGGCGCCCGGCACGCCGCCGGCCGGTGCCCCGGTCGTGACGGAGCGGCCCTCCGAAAGAGACGGCCTAAGCCTGCGGCACGGGAGCCCCGGCCGCGCGGCGGTCGTCCGGGACAGGGACTCCCTCACCGCCCAGTTCCATGCGCTTGCCGGAGAACCCGGACCTGAGCCGCCGGTCATGGCTGACGACGATCAGGGTCCCGGTGTACGGGGCCAGCGCCGCCTCCAGGTCCTCCACGACCCCCGGCGCCAGGTGGTTGGTCGGCTCGTCGAGGAGGAGCAGGTCGTACGGCCCGCCCGCGACGAGCCTGCCCAGCTCCAGCTTGCGCCGCTGCCCCGCGGACAGCTCCCGCACCGGCCTGGCCACGTCGGCCACGCCCAACAGGCCGAACCGCACCAGGGCTTGCGCGACCTCCTCCCCGAACGCCCGCTCCGCGCAACGGTGCTCGCCCGACCACGGATCGTCCTGCCGCAGCAGCCCGACCCGCCCCGGAGCCCGTACGTCACCGTGCCCGGCCGGCAGGAGACCCGCGAGCACCTGCAGCAGGGTGGACTTCCCCGACCCGTTGGGCCCCGTGACCAGCATCCGCTCGCCCGCCGCCAGCCGGAACGACACCGGCGCGAGCCGCCCGGGCACGGCCAGCCCCTGGACGTCCACCCCACCACTCGGGCCACCGTCGGCCCCGAACCGCCCGGTGAACCGCAAGGGCTCCGGCGGCGCCGGAACCGGATGCTCCGTCAGCCGGGCCAGCCGTTCCCGCGCGTTGCGGATGCGGCTCATCGCCCCGTGCGCCCGCGACCGGGCACGGAACGCCCCGGCGCCGCTGAACGCGGCCGGAGCCTTGCGCGGGATCTCCGCGAGCCGTCCGATGTTGCTGTCGGCGAGCCGCTCCACGCGCTGCTTCTCCGCGGCCCACTCCTCGTACTCGCGCTCCCACCGGGCCCGCGCCGCGGCACGCGCGACCAGATGACCCGCATAGCCGTTGCCGTGGCGTCGCACGGTGAGCCGCTCGTGGTCCACTTCCAGGATCGCCGTGGTGACCCGGTCCAGGAACATCCGGTCGTGGGTGACGGCCACGAGGGTGCCGGTCCGTCGCACCAGGTGTTCCTCCAGCCACCCGACCGCCTCGTCGTCCAGGTCGTTGGTGGGTTCGTCGAGCAGCAACAGCTCCGGCTCGGCCGCCAGGGCCGCGGCCAGCGCCAGCCGCGACCGCTGCCCGCCGGACAGCGTTCCGAGCGGCCGCCCCCGTTCGATGGGCTCCCGTTCACCGAGCCGCCGCAGGATGGCGGCGACCCGCCGGTCGGCGTCCCGGCCGCCCCGTGCCTCGTACTCCGAGACCAGCCGCCCGTACGCTTCGATCTCCTCCGGGCCGGCCAGGTGGAGCCGTTCCTCGGCGGCCCGGATCCGCCGTTCCAGCCGCCGCAGCCCGGCCAGCGACCGGTCCACGACATCACCGGCCCGGGCCCCTGCCGGCAGGCCGAGCGTCTGGGCGAGGTACCCCACCCCGCCGGGCGCCCGCACCGACACCTCGCCGGCATCGGCCCTTTCCCACCCGGCGAGCAGCCTCAACAAGGTCGACTTCCCGGCCCCGTTGTCCCCCACGACCCCGACCCGCTCCCCGGGCCGCACCGAGAACCCGACCCGGTCCAGCACCGTCCGGGTCCCGTACCGCTTGCCCACCTCGGCCAGCACGACCTGACTGCGACCACCTGAAGCACGCATGGGCAACCCCCTCTCTACAACGAGACGTATCGTCTCGTCACACTCTAGGCGAACACCTCCGTCCCGTCATCCACGTAATACGGTGCTCGCGGCAGGCGCTGTCACAGCTCCTCAGCGGTCGGGGAAGGACGGGTCGGGGATCTCGCGCCGCAGCACCGGGGCGATGTCCGACTGGAAGAGTTCGAGCGAGGCGCGGTGCTCGGCCGCGGTGAGCCCGCCCGGCTCGGCCTGCAGGTGCAGCACCGTATGGCCGAACTCCTCGTGGTAGCGGTGAACCTTCTCGATCACCTGCTGGGGGCTGCCGATCAGCGCCGAGCTGCGCTCGATGAAGTCCTCCAGCGTGGGGAAGACCGGATCCAGACCCTGCCGCCTGTGGGTGTCGAGGTAGCGGGCGAACGCCGGCCGGTACGCCAGCGCCGCCTGCTGCGAGGTGGGCGCCGCGTGGTAGCCGGCCGTGCCCGCACCGACGACCGCGTGCGCCGGATCGTGCCCGTAGTGCTCCCAGCGCTCCCGGTAGTGGCGGATCAGCTCGGCGTACGGGCCGATGGGGTGCGTGACGTTCGCGGAGAAGAGCGGGTCCCCGTAACGCGCCGCGAGATCGACGGACTCGCGGCTCGTGGCGCTGCCGTGCCAGACCCGCACGGCCCGCTGGTACGGCCGCGGCAGTACCTCCGCCTTGGTCAGGGCGGGCCGGAAGCGCGGTTCGGCGGTCACCTCCTCCTCGCGCCAGATCCGCCGGAACAGCTCGTAGCCCTCCGTGTTGCGCTCCCACTGGTCCTCGGGGGTCACGTGGAAGAGCTCGCGCTGCGCCGTTCCGTTGCCCTTGCCGATCATCAGCTCCAGACGCCCGTCGCAGAGGTGGTCCAGCGTCGCGTAGTCCTCGTACGCCCGCACCGGATCGAGCAGGCTCAGGGTGGTGACGGCGGTGAACAGCCGGATCCGCCGGGTGAGTGCGGCGATGTGGGAGAGGACCACGGGAGGCGAGGAGGACAGGAACGGCCGCTCGTGGCGCTCGCCCACCCCGAAACCGTCGAAGCCGAGCGACTCCGCCAGCTCGGCGGCTGCGACGACCTCACGGAACCGCTCGCGCGTGGGGGTGGGCACACCCGTCACCGGGTCCGCGGAATCCGCGATCAGGGTGATGGCAAGGAACTTCACGCGGCCACCGCCCGCCGGTCGGCGCTCATGAGGCGGCCTGCGGCAGGCCGGGCGGGTTCACCTCGGAGGTGGTGACGGCCTCGTTCGACAGGTTCCAGGCGGCCAGCAGCTGCGCGTACTGGCCGTTCCTGATCAGGTGGTTGACCGCCTCCGCCACCGGTTTGGCCAGCCCGCTGTCCTTCTTCGCCGTGGCGGCGATGAGCCCCTGGAGGCTCTCCCCGGCCCCGGAGTACGAACCGGCGTTGCGGGTGGGCGCGTTGCCGCCCGCGGTCTGCGTGATGTGGTAGGCGATGGACGGGTTCGGTCCGAAGCTGAGGTCGATCTTCCCGCCGCTCAGCGCCAGGTACACGCTGTTGGGGTCAGGGAAGTATTTGACCTCGACGTCCTTGCCCTCGGCCCGGAGCTTGCCCTGCCACTCCAGCAGGATCTTCTCCTGGTTGGTGCCCTTGCTGACCGCCACCGTCTTCCCCGCGAGGTTGTGGAAGTCGCCGCCGAAATTCCAGGGATTCTCCTTCAGTACCTCGAAGGCCAGATTGTCCTTGCGGTAGGAGGCGAACTCGTACTTCTTCTTGCGCTCCTCGGTGACCGTGACGTTGGAGAAGGCCGCGTCGACCTTTCCGCTGTCGACGCCGACGAAGAGGTTCTCCCAGGTGGAGTTCTTGACCACCGGTTTGAGGCCCAGGGTCGCGGCGACCAGGCGGCCGAGGTCGGGCTCCGCGCCCGTGAGGGTCTTCTGGTCGGTGCCGGTGTAGGCGAGCGGCGGGAAACCGGCGGGCAGGGCGCCGACCCCGATGACCAGCTCGCCGC
>NZ_JZWV01001130.1 GCF_000966975.1 Streptomyces katrae
CCGATGACCAGCTCGCCGCGGTCGCGGACGGACTTCGGGAGCTGTGCGCGCAGGGAATCGACGACGGGGACGGACAGTTCGGTCTGCCGGGCCGCCCCGTTGGAGACGGCACCGATGGTCACCTTGTCCGGGGCCCCGCCGTCGGCCTTCGCGTCGCCGCCGCACGCGGTGAGTCCGGTGGCCAGGGCGATCGTGGCGGTCGTCGCGCCGAGGCCGCGGACGAGTCTGGTGTGCAGGGTGGACCGGCTTCGCATGGAGTTCCTTTTCGAGTGTGCGGAGGTAGCGGATGCAGCGGATGCAGTGGACGTGGCGGACGGGCGCACGCGGCCGTCTCCCGCCGGAAGCGGAGCCGCAGTTCGCGCAGGCCGGCGCGGGCCCGCTGGAGGGGAGTGGGCGGTACGGCGCGCAGCGCCCCGCGGGCGTAGTGCCGTTCGACGTGGTACTGGACGGCGGAGACCAGGCTGGTGAGGATCACGTACCAGACGGTCGCCACCAGCAGGAGCGGCACCACGTCACCGGGATAGGTGCTGGCCAGGCTCTGCACCGAGCCGAACAGGTCGAGCAGCGAGACGTAGAAGACCAGCGAGGTGGCCTTGAGCAGGCCGATCAGCTGGTTGACGTAGGAGGGGACGATCGCGCGGAGCGCCTGGGGGAAGACGATCCGGGTGAACTGGTGCCGGCGGGGCAGTCCCAGGGCCGCCGCCGCCTCGTGCTGGCCCTGGTCGACCGAGAGCACACCGGCCCGGACGATCTCGGCGGCGTACGCCGCCTCGCTCAGCCCCAGGCCGGCCACCGCGACCACGATGTCGGTGGCGAACCGCGACTCGTCGAAGCTGACGAAGGCGGGCCCGAACGGCACCCCGATGCTGAGGGTCGGATAGAGGGCGCTGAGGTTGTAGAGGAAGAGCAGGACGACGATCAGCGGCACGGAACGGAACAGCCACACGTACGTCCAGCTCACGGACCGCAGCACCACATTGCCCGAGAGCCGGCCGAGGGCGATCAGCACACCGCCGGCCAGGCCGAGGACCGCGCTGTACGCGGTCACCTGGAGGGTGATGAGCAGCCCGTCCAGCACGGCCGGTCGCAGGAACCAGTACGCGAAGCGGTCCCACTGGTAGAACGGGTTGGTGATCAGCCCGTGGGCGGCCTGGGAGACCAGCACGAGGACGACGACGGCGGCCACCCACCGCCCGGGGCGGCGCAGCGGGAGGACCCGCTCGGCCGCCTCCGGGGGGCCCGGGGCGCCGGTGGGAGCGGAGAGGAGCAGTGGTTCGGTCAACGGGCACTCCAGCGGCTTCGGCGAAACGCGGAATCGAGGAAAAGCAGCCGTCATGCCGTACGGGAGAGGCCGCCGATGGGCTGTCTGCGGCGTAAGCTAGGCAGCCCCGATCGGGAGTGTCAACGGCCTCGATATCGGAATGCGCGAATGCGTCGGCCGATTTCATCCGCCGTACATATAACGCCTCTTGGTGAAATGAAAACGCTTTGGACCGGCGGTGCCACGTGAGGTGCCGCGCGCGTAATGCTGCTCCACGTAGTACTGGCCGGCACTCAGCACGGTGGTGACGGCGACGTACCAGAGGGTGGCGACGAGCAGCAGCGGAATCACCTGGTAGTTCTGGTTGTAGACCAGCTGGACCGAGTACAGCAGGTCGTGCACGGCCAGCACGCTCACGATGCTGGTGCCCTTGAGGGTGCCGATCAGCATGTTCCCGGCGGTCGGCACGATCGAGCGCATCGCCTGGGGAACGACGATCCGGCGCAGGGTACGGAGCCTGCTCAGGCCGAGTGCCTGCGCGGCCTCGGTCTGGCCGGGGTCCACGGAGAGGATCCCGCCGCGCACCACCTCGGCGGCGTACGCGCTCTCGTGCAGGGTCAGACCGATGACCGCCGTGAGGGTCGGGCCGAGCAGGTTCACCGTCTTGATGCTGAACAGCTGCGGACCGTAAGGGATTCCGAGCCCCAGAGTGGGGTACAGGGCGCCGATGTTGAACCAGAACAACAGCTGCACCAGCAGCGGCGTGGAGCGGAAGATCCACACGTACCCCAGGCTCAGCGTCCGCAGGACCGGGCTGTCGGAGAGCCGCATCACCGCCAGGACGGTACCGGCCAGGAAGCCGAGCACCATCACCACGGCGGTCAGCCACAGGGTCAGCAGCAGCCCGTTCAGGACGGCGGAGGTGGTGAAGTACCGTCCCACCACGTCCCATTGAAAGGCGTCGTTGCGCAGGACGGAACGCACCACGAGCGCGAGGACCAGCAGCGCGGCCGCGGCGGACAGCCGGCGGCCCACGCGCCGGCGCGGCACGATCCGCGGCGGTC
>NZ_JZWV01001131.1 GCF_000966975.1 Streptomyces katrae
GCACGATCCGCGGCGGTCCGGGCGCGGCGGCGGCGCCGGGCAGCGGTGTGGTCGGGGCGGTGGTGGGGGAGACGTCGGAAGGGACGGTGGCCATGGGAGGCCCTCCAGTCGGGGATCGCGGCGTGGATGGGACGGCGCCCGGGAACCCCGTGTCGTCACGCTCGCCGCGTCCCTCAACGCGGCCGGAACGGCCGTCCGTTCGGGAACGGGGCCG
>NZ_JZWV01001132.1 GCF_000966975.1 Streptomyces katrae
GGGAACGGGGCCGGTCCGCCGCCGATCGTAAGTGCCCGCGGCACGGCCCTGTCAACCGTGCCCGCTCCGCGCGGCCGGGGCCGTCCGCGATCCGGTCCGTTGCTTGACGAAGACCATCGTGTACTGCTCAAGTAGTCACATGAACGCCCATCAGCGCCTCGTCTCGCGCGGCCACATCGACTTCGGTCGGGTGTGGTCCGCCGCGTGTCGCGGCTGATGCGGCAGCGGGCTGCCTGATCGGCCCTTCCCTCCCTCGGTGACCCCGTCGCGGGCCGAGATCCCTCCTGCGCACCACCGCCGCCCGCCGGCCCGGTGGCCCGCGCCCGGACGCGCGCTGCCCGCCGCCCCTCGTCGCCCCGATGCCCCGCGTCGTCACCCCGTACCGCCGCACCCCCCGCGCCGCCGTATTCCCGCCGACTGCCGACCGCAGTACGCCGCTCCCGACCGCCGGCCCCCGTACGTCTTACGCCGTACGGGCCGGCGTCCACCCCTGCCCGTGTGCGCACCACCGCCCCGCGAAAGGCCACCCCATGCCCGTGGAATTCCTCGGCATCGCCGCCACCAACGACGGATCCGAAACCACCGCCCGATCCGGCGCCGCCTTCGACAAGGACTACACGCTCCGCCTCGCCCGGGCGCACGAGGACCACGGCTGGGACCGCGTGCTGTTCGCCTACGGCTCCGGATCCCCCGACCCCGCACCGGCGGCCGCCTACGTCGCCGCCCGCCTGGACCGCCTCCAGCTCCTGCTCGCCCACCGGCCCAACGTCTCCTACCCCACCTACGCCGCCAAGACCTTCGCCACGCTCGACCAGATCAGCGAAGGCCGGCTGACCGTCCACTTCATCACCGGCGGCAACGACCACGAACAGGGCCGCGAGGGGGACACCCTCACCAAGGACGAGCGCTACGCCCGCACCAGGGAGTACATACAGATCGTCAAGAAGGTCTGGACCACCCGTGAACCCTTCGACCACGAGGGCGAGCACTACCGCTTCCACGACTTCGTCAGCGACGTCTTCCCCGTCCGCCGGCCCCGTCCGGACGTCTCGTTCGGCGGCTCCTCACCCGCCGCGTACGCCGCCGGCGGCGCCGAGGCCGACATCTACTGCCTCTGGGGAGAGCCCCTGGAGGAGACCGCCCAGCAGATCGAGGCCGTGAAGGCGGCCGCCCGGGCGGCCGGCCGCACCGACGTACCGCGCATCCAGGTCGCCTTCCGCCCGATCATCGCCCCGACCGAGGAACTGGCCTGGGAGAAGGCCCACCGCACCCTGGGCGCGATCCGCCGGCGGCGCGAGGCCGCCCCCGCACGCCACGTCCGGGGCGGAGTCACCCAGACCTCGGCACCCCAGAACACCGGCTCACAGCGGCTGATCGCCATAGCCGAGGCGGGCGAGCGCTACGACCGGGCGCTGTGGACGCCGACCGCGGCCGCCACCGGCGGCGCGGGCAACTCCAACGCCCTCGTCGGCACCCCCGAGACGGTCGCCCAGGCCCTGCTCGACTACCACGACCTCGGCGTCGACATCCTCTCGGCCCGCGGCTACGACCTGCTGGACGACGCCGTCGACTTCGGCCGCCACGTGATCCCGCTGGTCCGCGAGGAGGTCGCGAAGCGCGACGCCGCACGCGCGGCCGCACACCCGGTGTCCGAGCCCCGCCAGAGCGCCGCGGCGGTGCGAGGGTGACCTCCGACCACCGCACGCTCCCCGACGCGGAACCCGCCGTGGCAACCCCCGCGAACAGGGCACCCGCCCTCCTGCGCACCGCCGCGGCGCTGGCCCTCCTGCCCCTCCTGGCGCTGACCGCCTGCGGCTCAGGCGGCGCGGCCCCGGCGCCCGCCGGCGCCCCGACCGGCTCCGGACCGGCCGACGATCCGGTGGCCGCCGTACGCACCGTGGACTCGGTCGCCTCCCTGCTCCCCGCCGACGTCCGCCGGACCGGCACCCTGAGGATCGGCAGCTCCATCGGATCCCCGCCCTCCGCGTACTACCCGAACGGGCAGGACAAGCCGCCCGCCGGCCAGGACATCGACATCGCCGACGCGGTCGCCAAGGTCCTCGGCGTGAAGCTGGAGCGGCAGGGAGCCTCGTTCGAGACGATCCTGCCCGCCCTCGGCAGCGGCAAGTACGACCTCGGCACGGGCAACTTCGGCGTCACCGCCGAACGCCTGAAGACCGTCGACTTCGTCACCTACATCAACGACGGCCAGGGCTTCGCGGTCAAGACGGGCAACACCGGACTCACCACACGGATCACCGACCTCGTCCAGCTGTGCGGGCTGACCGTCGGCACCGGCGCCGGCACGACCTTCGAGAAGACCCTCACCGCCCAGCAGGGCGTGTGCGCCGCCGCGGGCAGGAAGCCGTACGAGATCAAGGTCTTCTCCGACCCGGGGGCCGTCACCACCGCGCTCCAGCAGGGCCGGATCGACGTCGTCATGTCGACCATCAACGGCCTGCGCCACCAGGCCGCGCAGCCCGCCGCCCGTACCACCTTCCTGGGCGAGTACCACCGCCTCGACGTCGGGTTCGCCTTCAAGAAGGACTCCCCGCTCACCCCGGCCGTCCAGGCGGCCGTCAACGAGCTGATCAGGAACGGCACCTACGCCGCGATCCTCAAGAAGTGGGGCACCAGCGCCTCCGCGATCGACACCTCGCAGATCAACCCGGCCGAGCACCCGTGAGGAGAGAACCCTTGAACGACGTCATGGTCGACGTGCGCGGCGTCCACAAGAGCTACGGACCGCTGGAGGTGCTGCGCGGCATCGACCTGACGGTCAGGACCGGCGAGGTCACCGTCATCCTCGGCCCCTCCGGCTCGGGGAAGTCCACGCTGCTGCGCACCATCAACCACCTGGAGAGGGTCAACAGCGGCTGGATCAGCGTGGACGGCGACCTCATCGGCTACCGCAGGTCCCGCGGCAGGCTGTACGAGCTGAAGGAGAAGGAGGTGCTGCGGCAGCGCACCCGCATCGGGTTCGTCTTCCAGAACTTCAACCTCTTCCCGCACCTGACCGTCCTGGAGAACCTGGTCGAGGCCCCGGTCTCCGCCCTGCGGCGGCCACGCCACGAGGCGGAGGCGACGGCCCGCCGGCTGCTCGGCCGCGTCGGCCTCTCCGACAAGGCCGAGGCCTATCCGCGGCAGCTCTCCGGCGGCCAGCAGCAACGCGTGGCCATCGCCCGGGCACTCGCCCTCGAACCCAAGGTGCTGCTCTTCGACGAGCCGACCTCGGCCCTCGACCCGGAGCTGGTCGGGGAGGTCCTGGACGTGATCAAGGACCTGGCCCGCGCCGGAACCACCATGATCGTCGTGACGCACGAGATCGGTTTCGCCCGCGAGGTCGCCGACACCGTCGTGTTCATGGACGGCGGAGCCGTCGTCGAACAGGGGCCGCCCACCGCCGTCCTGGACGACCCGAGCCACCCGCGCACCCGCGCCTTCCTCTCCAAGGCCGTCTGACGTCCGAAGCCCGACGTCCGACGTCCGACGTCAGACGGCCGACCGTGCGCTACACGGGCCGGCCCGCCGGCCACAGGGGCTGACGGGCCGGCCCGGCGCACCGCCGGGGAACTCCGAGCGTCCGGGTCAACGCCTGGAGATGCGCACCACTCCGGTCTCGGTGCCCTGGTAGAGGGTGCCGTCCGGGGCGGCCGTCCCCCGCATCTGGAGCGGGTTGTAGACCAGGCCGATGCCCAGGAAGGAGCTGGTGAGCTGGGTGCCGGTGGCCGGATCGATGACGGAGTGGTGGTATTGGGCGAAGGTGTTGAGGCCGGCGCTGCCGGTCGGCCCGGTGACCGAGACCGTGTAGATCTTCCCGTCGGCGAGGGAGAGCCGGGGCAGCGCCGCGGACTTCACCGTGCTGTTCCACACCACCGAGCAGCCCGTCCCCTCGGCGTTGACGTCGATCCGGCTCAGACCCCCGTCGAAGTTCGCGGAGGACGGCTGGCTGGCGGG
>NZ_JZWV01001133.1 GCF_000966975.1 Streptomyces katrae
GAGGACGGCTGGCTGGCGGGAGCGCCCTCCGGCAGGGCCGGGTAGGGGTAGCCGTAGGTGTTGGTGACGAAGACGCTGCGCCCGGAGGCGATGACGGCGTCCTCGGTGCCGCTGCGGGCGTACTGGGTCAGCACCGGAATCCGGCAGATCGGGTCCGGGCCGCCTGCCGCCCGGTAGACGAGCAGGTTCCCGTGCGGGTCGGCGTTGTCCACGATCGTGACGTACTCGGTCCCCTGCTCCGGTCCGAAGAAGCTGGGCGTGGTGCCCGTGCCCCAGCTGAGCTGACCGGGCTTGCGGGCCGGGCCCCGGTCGTAGGGGGCCCGCCAGTCCACCACGGGGGTGCCGTCAGGGGCGGCCGACAGGAGGTAGAGGGCGTGGTCGGTGGCGACGGCCGTACGGCCGGGGACGGTGGAGATGCTGTTCTGGACGCCTTCGCCGGTGCTGATGCTGCGTACCGTGCCGGTGCCGGTGTCGACGGTCCCGATCACCCCGCCGCTCGTGGCGAACCAGACCCGGCCGTCCCAGTCGGGGGTCAGGCCCACGATGTTGTCCCCGGCGGGGACGGCGCCGCCCAGCGGGGTGGACTGGTCGATCCGCAGTTCCCATCCGGATCCGGTGCGGTGGTGGCCGACGCGGACGAGGCTGTTGCTGCCGTCGACGACGACCAGGCGGTCCGCGTTGTCCAGGTAGGCGTAGACGCCGCCGAAGAGACTGCCCTTGGGCAGGGCGAGCGAGGCGAGGTCGGCCCCGGTCCCGGGGTCGAGCAGGTGGACGGTCGGGGTCCGGCCGAAGATGGTGGTGCACAGGGCGATCACGTAGCCGTCGCCGCCCACCACGACGGTCGGGCAGGCCGAGGCCAGCGCCGTCCGGGAGTAGGAGATGCCGGAGGTACCGGGCCCGGGGTAGGCGGTGGTGCCGCTGGAGGCGCTGTCACCGTGCATGGTCGCCGCGCCGTTGGCCGCGGTGAACGGGTTCTGCGGCGCCTGCGGACCGTACGCGGACGCGGACGCCGACGCGGGTACGGAAGCGGCTGCGGAGGCGGCAGCGGGGCCCGCGGTCAGGCCGCCGGCGCCGAGGGCCAGGGCGAAGGAGAAGGCGAGCGCGGCGAGGCGCCCGCCCGTGGGCGGGGAGAAGGGCATCAAGGGGTCCTCGGGACTGGGGCTGAAGGAAGAGGAGAACGGCCGCACGGCGCCCGGCGGGCGGGGCGACCTGCTGCGGCGCGGCGGTGGCCGACGGCGCGGCCGGGGCCCCTCGTCCCGCGCGGCGATCGCCCGCAGAACGGCTCTGACGGGGACGCTAGCCTCTGCCCGCGCGATCCGGATCTTTCCGGGGCCGCCCGCCACGGCCTGTTCATCCTGTTCACGTTCCCGCAGCAACCGGGCAACACGAAGCCGGTGAACCCCGGACCCGACCGGCAACTCGGCGACCCGGCACGGCCGTTCGGAACGCGGCCCCCGTCGGAGACGGTACGACCGGCACGGCGGCCCTCCTGGGCCGGTTCCCGTTCGCCCGCCGTGGCGCGCGGACGGTCGTGTCTGCGGCTCCGCCCCGGCCCGCCCGGCGTCCAGGACGCCAAGGGCCGTAGAGGCGGTCACCGTCGACGGTCCCGGAGCCCGGCGTTCCGTGACATGAGCCACAGCGCGTACGGCGGCCCGCCAGACGAACGAAGATCGTCCAGACAGGTGCGTTTCGGTATTTGTCCAATTTTGCTGCCGACATCACGCAGACCGCCAGAAACGGAATTGTCGACTCCCGCTTGCTTGCGCCCAACATGCCTGATGGGAGCCGGTTCCGGCGGTACGTCAGCTTCACCCCGAGGGCGGCGGGCCGGGGCCATGCACGATCTTGCGGCCCTTTCAAGCGGGCGCACGGAGCCTCCGCCCCCCGCGCGTGCTCCGGCTTGCCATCCCGCTGCGGGGCTTCCCAGAATGACGGCTCCTCCGGCGCCCTCGCGGTCCCGGCGCCGGGAGCTTCGCGATCACCGAGTGAGGTCACGCATGAGGAAGCACCGTAAGAAGACGCACTACAGGAAAATAGCCGTCGCCGTCGGCGCCCTGGCCATCGTCGGCGTTCCCACCGCCGCCATGGCCTGCCTGGACCCCCAGGAGACCGGCCGCGCGCACACGGCCGCCACGGCATGGCAGGAGCGGCACCCCTCGTCCTCCGGCCCGGAGGCGCAGCCTCAGGCGGAGGTCCCGGTCGAGACCGGTCCCGCGTCCGAGCTCCCCGACGAGGTGCCGCCCGCACCGGTGGAGCCCGTCACCGAACAGCCGGCCGAACAGCCGGCTGGGCAGCCCGCCGCCGCGCCGCCCGCGGCCCCGCGGCCGCAGGCGCCCGCGGCCGAGCCGTCGGCCGCGCCCCCGGCACCACAGGCCTCCGGGGCACAGACCGACGCCCAGGCGAAGGTCCTCGCGCTGGTCAACCAGGAGCGCGCCGCCGCCGGATGCCCCGCCGTCACCGTCAACGCGGAGCTCACGAAGGCCGCCCAGGACCACAGCGCGGACATGGCCGCCCACGCCACCATGTCCCACACCGGCTCCGACGGCTCCGACCCGGGCCAGCGCATCACCCGTGCCGGATACCAGTGGCAGACGTACGGCGAGAACGTCGCCTACGGCTACAGCACCCCCGAACAGGTCATGGAGGGCTGGATGAACAGCCCGGGCCACCGCCGCAACATCCTCGACTGCTCCTACCGGGAGATCGGCATCGGCCTGGCCCAGCCGGGCCAGTACTGGACGCAGGACTTCGGCGCGACGCGCTGAAACCGGGGCGGCCCTACGCCTCGTAGTGCTTCTTGATCAGCTCGTACGAGCGGACGCGCTCCCGGAGGCCGTAGACGGGCGTGGTCAGCATCAGCTCGTCCGCTCCCGTCTCACCGGCCAGTTCCCGGAGCCGGGCCACGACGGCCTCGGGCGTCCCGACCGCCTGCTGTGCGCGGAAGCCCGCCAGGGCCGCCCGCTCCGGTTCCGTGAACGGGTGCGCGGCCGCCTCGTCGGGCGTCGGGAACGGGATGTCACTGATGCCCTTGAGCAGCCCTGCCTTGACGACGTCCATCGGCCCGATGAGCCGCCGGGCCTCCTCTTCCGTCTCCGCGGCCACCACCTCGACGCACAGCAGCACCCGCGGCTGCCCGCTCCACCGCGACGGGGTGAACTCCGCCCGGTACCGTTCCAGGACCGCACGGGTGTTCTCGGGCCGGATGTGGTGCGCGACGGCGACCGGCAGGCCGAGCTCGGCGGCGAGGCCCGCCCCGGCCGGGCTGGAGGCCAGCAGCCAGGGCTGCGGCAGCGGACCGAGCGCGACCTCCTCGACGAGGAAGGACAGGATCGCCGCCACGTCGTCGCTCCGCGTCCGTCGTCGGCCCGGCTCCGCGCCGCAGCGCCCGCGCGGTGGCCTCGTCGAAGGTCCCGGGGCCGCGGCCGATGCCCAGGTCGATGCGGTCCGGGTGCAGGGCGGCCAGCGTTCCGAACTGCTCCGCGAGGGTGATGGGCGCGTGGTTGGGCGCCAGGACCCCGCCGGAGCCGAGACGGATGGCCGAGGTGGAGGCCGCGGCGTGCGTGCTGAGCACCACCGGGGGGAAGGCGCCGATCGCGGGGGAGTGGTGGTGCTCGGCGTACCAGATCCGCCGGTATCCCAGCCGCTCCAGCTCCTGAGCGAACTCCGCGGTGTCCCGCAGGGTGTCCAGGGCGCGGGTGCCCGTCTGGACCATCGCCACTTCGAGTGCGGAAAGAGGTATGTCGACCATCCCGTCAGCATAGGGATCACACGTCGGGCGACGGCCACCGTGATCCTTTTCGCGCCACGCGGCACGCCCGGCGCGCCGCGCGACGGACCGACCGCGCAAGGACTCGCGCCGAGGCCTGCCCACACACATTGACTCGATCGCGACGGACAACCCCCGCTATCCGGTCTTCAGAAGATCGTCGACGGCGTCCCGGGACAGCTCCACCCTCACCAGGGCGGCGGCCAGCCTCGGCAGGGTCTCGGGGTCCACCAGGCGCGCGAGGCCCTCGGGCGAGGACGGGAGCCCGAGTTCGGCGGCGGCCGCACGCGCGCGGTCGTCGAACGAGGGGCGCAGCTCGGGCCACACGGCCTGGGCCTCGCGGCAGAAGATGTCCGCCCCCACCGGCCCGATCCGAGGCACCTCCCTCAACAGCTCGCGGACCCGGCCGGGGTCGCCGTCGGCCTCGTCCCGGAGCCGGCGCAGGTCTCCGTGGTACCGGTCGAGGACGAGCTCCGCGCCCTCGCCCAGGGCGGTGGCCGTGCTCTCGTCGTAGCGGCGGTAGTGGGCGCGGCCGAGTGCGTCCACCCGGTCCTGCCAGGGGCGTCCGCATCCCGGCGCCGAACAGCTCACGGGCCGCGGCCACCGCGATGTCGGCCTTGATGCGTACCGAGAAGAGCACACAGAGGGTGAGCAGCTGGTACAGGGGCGCGGGCGTGTTCCGCAGCCTGATGCCGGCTTCCTCGGCGTGCGTCCGCCCGTAGGCGTCCATCAGCCGTCGTACGGTCGTGTGCCGTGTCCGCGTCATGGCGTCGGGCTCCCTTCGTCGCGGACCAGTGCGCCGAGGAGGCTGCCGGGCCTCCGGAGGGAGCGGGGCCGAGGAGCGTCCTGCCAGGGGTCGTCCTCCAGCAGGCCGTCGACGGTGGCGAGGGTCCAGCGCCGGGAGGTGAGCCGGGGATCATCGAGTTCGCTCCAGGCCAGCGGGGCCGCGACGGGGGCGCCGGGGCGGGCGCGGACGGCGTAGGGGGCGACGGCGGTCTGGGCGTAGGCGTTGCGCTGGACGTCGAGGTACAGGCGGCCGCGGCGGGCCTTCTTCCGGGCCTCGGTCGTGAACCGGCCGGGGTGGCGGGCGGCCAGGACACCGGCGACCCCGCGCGCGAAGGCCCGCACCTCGTCGAACGGAGCCCGCCGGTCCAGGGCCACCACCACGTGCAGACCGCGGGAGCCCGTCGCCATGAGCAAGGACGGCAGTTCCAGCTCGTCCAGCAGCTGGTGCAGGCCGAGCGCGGCCTCCCGCACCGGGGCGAAGTCCTCATCCGCCGGATCGAGGTCGAACACCAGCCGGTCCGGGTGGCCGGGCCGGTCGGCCCTGGACAGGAAGCGGTGCGGGGTGATGCACGCCTGGCCGGCCAGGTAACGGAGGGTCGCGGTGTCGTCGCAGATCACGTAGGTGACCGTGCCGTCCTCCTTGGGCAGCTCGACACGGTGGATCCAGTCCGGGAAGTGGTCCGGGACGTCCTTCTGCATGAAGGCGGGGCCGTCGGTCCCGTCGGGATGCCGCTCCAGCATGAGGGGCCGTCCGCGCAGCTGGGGCAGCATGCGGCGGGCGACCGTGCGGTAGTAGCCGGCGAGGTCGGCCTTGGTGATGCCGTCCCCCGGGAAGAGCACCTTGTCCGGGCGGCCGATCTCGACGACGTGGCGGGTCAAGGGTGGTCACCCCGCCCCGGCCGTACCCCGGCCGCGACCTGGTGCAGGGTCCGGCCGGTACGGACCGACCGTGCCCGGCGGGGGTCGGGCGTACCGGTGGTGGAGGCGTGCCCGTCGGCGTGCTTGACCAGCAGCCAGGCCTCCTTCCCGCCGTCGTCCGCGTCGCGGATCCGGGTGAGCGAGTAGCCGCCGTGCAGCTTGCGCCCGTCGAGCAGGAAGGAGGCGTGCCCCCGCTCCAGCCCCTCGGTGAGGGGGATCTCGTTGCCCTCGCGGTCGGAGGTGGCGTTGCGGTACGTTCCCAGGTCCCACACGATCAC
>NZ_JZWV01001134.1 GCF_000966975.1 Streptomyces katrae
CACGATCACCGTGCCGCCGCCGTACTCGCCTTCCGGAATCGTGCCCTCAAAATCGCGGTATTCCAGCGGATGGTCCTCGGTCGGGGTCGCGAAGCGCTTGTCGTGCGGGTCGTTCGAGGGCCCTTTGGGCACCGCGAAGGACTTCAGCACGCCGTCCGCCTCCAGCCGGAAATCGAAGTGCATGCTGCTGGCGTCGTGGATCTGGACGACGTACGAGGGCCGCTCCCCGGAGGCCTCCGCGAGCCGTCCCTCGGGCTCGGCGGTCCTGGAGAAGTCACGCCGCCGGTGGTAGCGGGCCAGCGCCCTCCTGGCCGTCATCGCATCCTCCTCACACCGCCGGACGAGGCCCCCACGGAAGCGGCTACCCCGCTCCGCCACGGTCATCCGCATCAGCGCACACCTTCCGGTAGCCGTGGCGCAGAGCCTGGGCGGGCTCCCCGCGGAAGGGAACGCTCTCAGCCCTTGTGCGTGCGGACGACCACGGTGCGGTCGGCGGCTTTGACCAGGTCGACGAAGCCCAGGGCGTACATCGGGCCGATGACGATCTGGGTGTACGTGTGGTTCGGTTCGCCGAAGCTCAAGAAGAAGTTTCTCCGGGGTCGGAAACGGGGACGGTGCGGACCGGTGCCCGGATCCGATGCATACGGGTACGGCTACATCGGGCCGCAGGACAGTCCCCCTTCAGGAGCTCACGGATGCCAGCCAGGCCCACCCTCGTGGTGGTCAGCGGTCCACCCGCCACCGGAAAGACCACCCTCGCGCACACCCTCGCCCGGCAACTCGGATGCCCCGTGATCGTCCGCGACGAGATCAAGCAAGGCATGGTCATGAACGCCACCGCCCACCGGACCGGCAGGGACGACCCCCTCAACGTCCCCGCCATGCACGCCTTTTTCGACACCCTCGGCCTGCTCGTCCGGGCAGGCGTCACCGTCGTGGCCGAGGCCGCCTACCAGGACCGCATCTGGCGCCCCGGCCTCGAACCCCTCACGACGCTCGCCGACCTCCGGATCCTGCGCTGCACCGCACCCACGCCCACCATCACCGAGCGCATGACGCACCGTGCCGACTCGGACGTGCACCGCGCCGCCCACGACGACCGCCGGCTCCTCACCGACCTCTCCACGGGCGCCTACAACCCCCAGGCGTTCGCCGACATCTCCCTCGCCGCACCCACCCTGCTCGTGGACACCTCCGACGGCTACCGCCCGGGAACGGCCGAGATCGCAGCCTTCGCCCGAGGCCACTGACCCGGAAGGGGCGCCTTCGTTTCTGCGAGAATGATCGTTTGGAGTGTTCAAGTGCCGGTCGTGGCGGATGGGCCCGCCCGGTGCCGGGGGAGTGAGAGACGAGCATGCGTACGTGGAAGAGGACTGCCCTGGCGGCGACGGGCGCGGTGGCCGCCGTCGCCGTCCTGGCCGGGTGCAACGGGCTGGGGCCGGGGAGAGCGGTACACCCATGGAACTCGGGGACATGGACAACGACATCATGATCAGGACGGAGTCCGGCCTGAGGACACGCGCCCTGATCGTCATGATGGGCTCGGCGAAGTGAGCCGACTGCCCGCCGGTGCAGAGCACCAAGACCCTGGGGCCGGGGCAGTCGGAGAAGGTCTGCACCGCGTTCCTGATCCCGGCCGGGCAGAAGCCGGCCGCGGTCGAGCTGTTCCGCGGGTACAACGCGGA
>NZ_JZWV01001135.1 GCF_000966975.1 Streptomyces katrae
GTATAAGAGACAGCGCTCGGCGGCTGAGGGGGATGCGGGATGCTGACGACGGGGGGCTGAGGATGAGGGGAAGGGGGAACGGGCACATGGTCACCGACGCCCTGCTCGGGGGCACCGAGGAGGATCCCACGACGGACCACCCCGACGCGCGGTACGCCGCGCGTCTGGCGGCCCACGGCACCGTCTCGACCCGTCTGTCGCTGCTGAGCGACCGCCGGCTCGGCGACCTGGTGGCCTCCGCCCGTCCGGCCGGCTCCGGCATCGGCGGCAGGACGGCGGAGCTGGACGTGGACGGGGTACGGGTCTTCGTCAAGAGGGTGCCGTTGACGGACGTCGAGATCCAGCCGGAGAACGTACGCTCCACGGCGAACCTCTTCGGTCTGCCGACGTTCTACCAGTACGGCCTGGGCTCGGCCGGGTTCGGCGCCTGGCGTGAGCTGGCGGTCCACACCATGACCAGCAACTGGGTCCTGGCCCGGGAGTACGAGGGCTTTCCCCTCATGCACCACTGGCGCGTCCTCCCCGACACCCCTCCCGAGGGCTTCATGGACGCCCTCGGGGGCATCGACGGAGCGGTCGCCCACTGGGACGGCTCCCAGGCGGTCCGCGAGCGGCTGGAGGCCATCGGCCGTTCCTCCCACAGCCTGGTGCTCTTCCTCGAGCACGTGCCGCAGACCCTCGGTGCGTGGCTGCGCGAGCAGCGGCTGGACGCCGAGCCGACCGGCGCCGGCTCCCCTTACCCGAGGGTGGAGGAGGCCCTGGCGTGCGGAGCGGCGTTCATGAACGCCCGCGGGCTCGTGCACTTCGACGCCCACTTCGACAACGTCCTGACCGATGGCCGGCTGATCTACTTCGCCGACTTCGGACTGGCCCTGAGCTCGGGCTTCGAGCTCTCGGCGGCCGAGGAGCGGTTCCTGTCGGACCATCTCGCGTACGACCGCCACTACATCGCGGGCCATCTGCTCCGCCTCCACCTCGTCGACCGCCTCCGGGGCGATACGGAGAGGGACGTGTTCCTGGAGGACTGGGTCGCGGGACGAAGGCCCGACGGGGTGCCCCCGGAGCTCGCCGCGATCCTCGAACGGCACGCCCGGACCGCCGTGATCCTGCGCGGCTTCCACCGCCGGATGCTCCAGGAGAGCAAGCGGACGCCCTTTCCGGCCGCCGAGCTCGCCCGCGCCGAGGCCGCCGGGACGACACAGGGCTGACGCGGGGACGAGGGGACGCGGCCGACTCCAGCCGAGCCCCCTCCGCCCCTCCTGCCGGAGCCGCTCGCCGGCCCGCTCATTCCCCGAGCCAGGCGGCGGGAATGCGGAAGGAACAGTCGCGCAGGGCCCAGCCGCCGCGCCTGAACCTCCTTCCGAGGCCGTGCACTTCTAAGTCTGCCGTCATGTCTCGTCCCCCTGGTTCGTTTCGTTCTCGGATCCGGTCAGCACGGCGGTGAACAGTGCGGTGATGTCGTCCTCCTCCAGCCCCGCGCGCCGGGCCCGTGCCAGCCAGGCGGCGAGCTCGGTGCGCAACGCGGCGTCGGCGGCGCCGCCTTCGCCGAGCGTCCGGCGGACGAAGGTGCCGAGTCCCCGGCGGCCCTCGACCAGGCCCTCGCGTTCGAGTTCCCGGTACGCCTTGAGCACCGTGTTGGGATTGATGGCGAGGGCCTCGACCACCTCACGGGCGGTGGGCAGCCGGTCCCCGGGCCGCAACAGGCCCAGGCGGAGCGCCTGTTTGGTCTGCTGCACGATCTGGAGGTAGGTGGCCAGACCACTGCGCCGGTCGATGCGGTACTCGACCACGTCGACGCACCATCCTTTCACTAAGGAAGTGGTGAAAGGATGGTGTGCGGAGGTGCGTATGTCAACGTCGGCGGCGGACGCCTACGCGAAGGCGGCGGCCGTGACCTGCGACGAACGGCGGCTCTCCGCCGTTGCGGGGCCGGCCTACCGGCCGAAGAGGGAGCCCGGCGTCAGACCGTGCCGGGTGCGCAGGCGGCCGGCGTGCCGCGTACCTGTCGGGAGGGCGCGGACGGTCTTGGCCCATGCCGAAGCGGTGTCGGGCACATGCCTGCCGTTCTCCCCGGGCCAGGAGTACTCCCGCATGCGCTGATCATGCCAGCCGACCCGGGCCGACCCGGGCCGGGCCAGCCAGCCGGACGCCAACGGGCCGCCGTCGCGGGGCGTTGGCGTCCGGGGAGGCCGCCGCCTCCGGCCTACGACGGCTGTGGCGCGACGGCGTGGCTCAGGCGCCGTCGTGGTCGTACACCGTCACCGCCACGCCCTTCGCGGAAAGGGCCTGGCTGATCAGTGGTTCCACGCGGGACCACTTCCCGCCGGCCAGTCCGCAGCCGATGCGGGGCATATGGACCGAGGCGCCCAGTTCGACGGCGTGGTCGGAAAGGGCGGTCAGGCAGCGTTCCAGGGCGTCGTAACGGATGGGGACCCCCGCGCTGCCGGTGCGTATGCCCCGTTGGCCGATCATGTTGGCGACCCAGGTGTCGGGCCGGACGCGGACCAGCCGGACCGCGCCGAGGCCGAAGTCGTTGCCGGAGCGGCCGCGGTGCCAGGCCCGGTAGTCCTTCTCGGGTTCCGGCCAGCGCTTGGATATGGCCAGCACGAAGCCCTTTCCCCAGCCGCCGAGATCGTTGCAGACATGCGCGATGATCTTGGGTCCCTTGGCCTGCGGACTGGTGGCGTCTCCGGAGATGATCGTGATCGGCGTCATGTCATGAGCCTACGGGGGACCACTGACATTCCCCTGCCGGCAGCCAAGGGGTGGCCGCGTACGCGGGCGCGGTCAGCCGCCGAGGGCGTCCAGGGCGGCGGTGACGCGGTCGGTGACGGTCGCCGCCAGCTGAGGGTCCTCGGCCAGCCAGGCGCCCAGGTGCTCCCGCACGGCATCCGCCACGCGGTCGCGCACACCGTCGTTGCCCAGTCCGCCGCGCGTGGCACCCGTGAACTCGGGCCGGTCGAGCTTCACCGAGACGACCGCCGTCAGGCCCCCGCTCACCTGGCCGGCATCGAGACCGGGGGCCGCCGGCGAGACCAGCCCGCGCTCGCGGGCGAAGGCGGCGACCGCTGCGGCGAGCCCGGCGCGGAAGCCCGCCACGTGCGTGCCGCCGCAGGGGGTGGGGGAGCTGTTGGCGAAGCCCCGGACCTCCTCCCCGTGGTCGCTGCCCCAGCTCAGGGCGACTTCGACCGAACCCGCGATCCGCGGCTCCTCCAGGGCGAAGCCGTGCACCTTCCCGTGGACGGACGCCGTAGCCCGCCGCCCCGCCAGGAAGGCGACGAAGTCCCGTACCCCGCCCGGGGAGCGGAACCGCTCCGACCGTGCCCGGTCCACCGACCGCTGGTCGGTCAGGTGGATGTCGAGGCCGGGGTTGAGGAAAGCCAGTTCCCTGAAACGTTCCGCCAGTACGTCGAACGAATGCTCCGCCGCACCGAAGACCTCCGCGTCGGGCCGGAACGTGACGACGGTGCCGGGCGCGGCACCCGCCCCGTCCACCGCCTCCGATACCTGCGGAGCCTCCGGTCCGACCGCGAAGCCGCGCTCGTAACGGTGCACCCGCCGGGTTTCCCCGTGCATGAACTCCGCCGTCAGCCGGCTCGACAGGGCGTTGGCCACGAAGGGTCCCATGCGCGAACCGCACCTGCTGAGGTCCACGGAGTGACGGCTCCAGACCGCCGGCTGGGCGTCGACGTCGGCCAGCAGGGCTTCGAGGCGGGGGGTCCGGGGGTCTGCGTTGCCGCCGTCCGGCGCCACCCGCGGGCCGTCGACGGCGATCCGTACCCACCCCTCCGGGGCCAGGGTGACGTCCACTCGGCCGGCACGGCCGGCGAGGACCTCGTTCACCCCCCAGTCGCAGAGCTCGAACAGCTGGTGGTGCAGCCCGCGTTCGTCGGCCGAGCCGACGTACATCCCAGGCCTCCTCCGGATGGCCTCGCGCGGGTCCAGCACCTGGATGTGGGAGGCGTCGTACGTGCTCCGGTCCTCACTCACGAAGTCCCCTTCGGTAGCGTCCAGTAGACCTCCACAGCCTAGGTGGAATCCGGAGAAACACCAGGTCAGGGCGGTA
>NZ_JZWV01001136.1 GCF_000966975.1 Streptomyces katrae
GCCTGGAGCCCCTCGCCCCGTACCCGGGAGTGGACATGCCGTGGCCCGTCCGCTGCCGAGCATGCGGGGCGCCCGGGAGGCCCACGCTGGGCTCCATCCGGCGCGGGCAGGGCGGCTGCCACCCCTGTGGCCGGCGCAAGGCCAACGAGTCGATGCGCCACGACGCCGAGACCGCGGCCGCCGTGATGCGGGAGGGGGCCTGGAGCCGCTGGAGCCGTACCCGGGCACCGCGTTCCCGTGGAAGAGTCGCTGCACCCGATGCGGGGCCATCGTCTCCCCGCGCCTGGGCTCCCTGACCGGCCGGAGCCGGCCCCCGGGCTGTAATCCATGCGCCGACCGGGCCCACGGTGAGGCACAGCGCCACGACGAGGACCTGGCCGTCGCCGAGATGCGCGAGCACGGATTCGAACCCCAGGAAGCCTACCGCGGGGTCAAGTACCCCTGGCGGTGCCTGTGCCACGGCTGCGGCACCATCACCTCACCGACCTTCGGCTCCATCCTCGCCGGCCAGAGCGGATGCCGGCGCTGCGCCGGCCTCCGCGCCGGCGGCGCACGGCGGGTAGACCCCGAGCGCGCCGCCGCCTCCATCCGCCAGGCCGGCCTCGAGCCCCTGGAGCCCTACACCACGACGATGACGCCCTGTCCGCCGAGCAGACGATCCTGCGCCGGCTCCGCACCGCCGGGCACGGCATCTTCCTCACAGCCGCCCAGATGCCCAACGGCTGGACGGAGACGTTCGACGCCACCTTCGTGACCCCCGCCCACTTGCGGGACGCCATCCGGGCACACCGGACCAACCCGCCCCTACCTGGGCCCCTGACCCTGTTCTGGGCCCCGCCCCTCAGGCGGTGCCAACCCGCGCGACGGCATGATCTACGGTCGTTACCGCACCAGCACTGATATTCGGCAACGGGGAATGACGCACATGCGCAAGACGGCAACACTCACCATCAGTCTGCTCTCGGCGGCGGTCCTGGTGACCGGCTGCGGCAGCGAGAAGAAGGACGACGGCCCGGCCAA
>NZ_JZWV01001137.1 GCF_000966975.1 Streptomyces katrae
GGCCAGCGAGGCCTCGCCCAGCGCCTCGGCGAGCAGCAAGGAGAACGGCTCGTCATCGGCGAAGAAGGGCGTTCCGCACCAGGTGGTCTTCGAGGTGGGCGGTACGGGCGCGGCCAAGGTCATGTGGAACGGGAACAGCAACCACTTCGACCAGGTGACGTTGCCCTGGACCAAGACCGAGGCCATGCAGCTGGAGGGCGCCGAGCTGAAGGTCGGCGTCACGGTCTCGGTGGTGCCCGGCTCGGTCACGGGCCCGGACGGGATGCTCAAGCCGGCCCCGTGCACGATCAAGGTCGATGGCAAGCAGGTTGCTGACAACCAGGAGGGCAAGTCGCCCAAGCCCTGCGAGTACAAGCTCAAGGACTGACGACCGGTTCCGCCCTTTGCCTTGCTCCGGCGCGGCACTGGCCCGGGCGGCCCGCTGCCGGACCCCCGGTTCGCGACGCAGACCGCCGGCCCCCGGCCACCCCGGCCGAGGGGGCCGGCCGGGGTGAGGCCGCCACCCGGCTCGGCGGCCACTTCGGGCCGCCGCAGAGGGAGCCGAGGGATCCGGCGACCGAGGAAGGGAAGCTGAAGGTGTTCGGGCGAAACACGCGGGACGAGCCCTTCGAGGCGGTGCACTGGGACGAGATCACCCAGTTCACGGTGGGCAGGACGATGCGGAACACGTTCCGCAAGTCGAAGCGGGGTGAAGGCGCGCACGCGGTCCGGTCCATGAGGATGCGCGGGGGCGAGGAGTACATGGTCCCCGGCGTCTACATCGTCCCCGTGGAGCTGTCCGCGAGCCTCGCGAAAGGCGGTTTCCGGCTCTTCGAGGACGAGGCCGGGCGGCAACTGCTGTGCACGGTGCTGCCCGACGGCTCCGACCGCTACCGGGTGAAGGATCACGCGGACCGGGAGATCGGGTGCATCCGTCGTACCCCCGTCACGAAGCGGCTCACCCGGCAAGGCCTGTGGATGGAGCAGCCCGGGTATCCGTCGGTCGTGGCCCCCCGTGCGTGGGCGAGGGGCGGCCCAGGAGCGTCCCTGGGGCGCGGGGTGGGCCACGTCCTCGACGGGATCGTTGACTCCCTGCTGTCCTTCGGGTCCGACGAAGCGGGGGGCTCCGGGGGTCTCAAGCCGGTGGTTTGGGCGGCGGTCGTGGAGGACGCGGGGGAGGAGGCGGATGGGGAGTACGGGGAAGCGGTGCTCACCTTCCCCCGCCGTACCGACGGCACCCGCTGGTACTTCGTCAAGCGGGACGGCTGGCTGGACAAGCGTCTCGCCTTCGCGCTGGCGGTTCTACGCGAGAGCGACACCATCGGCGCCGACCGCCACTGAACTGTGCCCGACCGTCTTCGTGGGTACTCGTCGCCATCGCGGAGTGACGAGTACCGTTCCGCGACCGAGTCCGCGACCTGGACGGTCACGTCGGGAGACGAGCTCACCGTCGTAGTCGGGGACGGCGGGGAAGGCGGATCGGATGGCAAGCCCGGCAGCGCCGCCGAAGCCTCCGGCGTGGTCGGGCCCGCGAATGACTGGGAGCAGTCTGCATCCGGGGGCGGTGGCGGCGTGAACGCGACCATGTCGGGCGGGAGAAGCCCTTTGGCTGAATAGGAGGGGACAGGCGGGAGCATCGTCGCATCGAGGAACAAGGCGATCTCCCAGACTGCCGGTAAGAAGGGCGAGACCTCGATCAGCATGATGGCCGTTCCTCTCGGCGAGCCGGGCCAGGGAGGCCAAGCGGGACGCCCGCGAAGGAGGGCCCGTCCGATGCCGGCCAGGGCGGTAAGGGTGCCGCGACCGATGAGAGCACCGCGTCTGCGGGCAAGCCGGGATTCGTCGTCATCTCCTACTGAGGCAGACCCCGGGTTCGCCGGGCTGAGCGTGCCGGCGACGACCAGGACCGTGCCGAGGCCGGCACGCTCAGCAGCCGCCACCGGCGGGGGCGGCCTCGGTTCGCCCTTCCCCTGATGGAGGATGAGCCTAGCCGGGCCGAGAATCTCCTACGGAGGCGAGGAACGCCCGGTGCACGCGGTGCCCGGTGGCGTTGATGCCGTTGGCGAACTGCCGCAGGACCTCGCGCCGCTCGCTGCGGCCGCGAGATCGCGTCGGAGGCGTCGGTGCCGTACAGCTCGGCTGCCCCTCGAAGTCCCGGGCCTGCCTGCTTGCCCACCCGTGGTGCCTACGCGCCCGGTCCTGGGGAGGTGTCCTATGGACGGCTTCGAAAGCAAGGCGATCATGACAGGCCTGAGGGCGATTCACAGGCCCGGCTAGGATGCGGGCATGACTCACTCGGGGGACAGGCCGCTTACCATCACCACACGCGGTCAGTTGACCGCGCTGGTCCTCCTGCTGGCCGCCATAGCCGTACTGGCGAAGTGGCACGACGGCCCGGTCTTCTGGTGCGGCGCCCTCCTCGGCCTCGCCGGCATCGGCGGCTACTTCATCCGCTTCGACAGCCCCCGTGGCGCAGCCCAATGGATCCTGGCCGCGGTCGGCTTCTGCATGGTCGCCATGTTCACCATCCAACTCCTGATCGGCGTCTTGTCCTGACCGCAAACGGACGGCCGTGGGCGGCGCCGACAGGGACACGCGGCGCGAGCGTGGAACGCGGTCCGAGCCCCGGCGCGTTGTCCGCCGCCCCCTTCGTGACGGCAGGTCATCGAGGCCTGCCCTTCTGAGGCACCCTTGAGGAGGCGCTCGTGCTCCACGGCGCGCCGCTCCCACTCGCGGCCGGTACTGCGGATCAGCGCCGGGTAGACCCCCAGGCGGCGGACGGACTTGATGCCCAGCATGCGGAGCGTGCCGAGGCGCCCGCTGGGTTTGACCAGGACCGCCATCCGGGCGCGGTGGCCGCCGGATCCATCCGGCACCCATCCGATGTGCAGCACTCTCCCGCAGGTGTCCGATTCCGGTGCCCAGGCGCTACCCCGGCCCCGCGCGTCGGCCGGTTGGGTGCGGGTAGCCCGTGCCGGCATGGTGTGCCCGGGCCAGGCGCGGTGCCCGTCCTGGGGGCAGTACCACCGGGCCGCCTACACCCCGAGGACGCGCCGCGACCACCTCGGCCGCCACCGTATGGAGGCCTTCCCCCCCACACCATCACCAGCCAGGAAGAACTCTTCGCCGAACTCCACACCCGCGACCCCGGCGAGCCGCTCCTCGACCTCCAGGAATACGTCCTGGGCACGGTGTGCGCGGCCGTGCCGATCCGCACCGGCACCGTCTCCGAGTGCGTAGCCCTCTCCCTGCCGACCCTGGACCCGCTCAAGTTCGCTCAGGCCGCCGCGTCCTGCGCAACGAGGCGATCGTTGTCCTGCTGGCCCTGCTCGTCGGTGGCAGTAAGCCGCCTCCGCCCATCGCGCCGAGCATCCCCTGAGTCGTGATCCCCCGGTAGCCGATCGGCCACTGGTTCGCGCGGGCAGGCGGGCGGGGGAACGGAACGCCGCCCGTCCGTGCGAACCAGGCCCTCACAGCTGCAAGCGCCACGGCAGCGTGACCGCGATGTCCCCACACGACACTGCCGAGCCGGCGCTGCTTCCGTAAGACACCGCCGGAGCGTTCTGGCTGATTTAGGGCTCGACAGCTGACGAGGGACTCCTGAGCATGGCGCAAGACGTGGGAACCGTCCTGGGGATCCCTGGGGTGTGCGCATGCCGGAACTGATTCGCCGGACTCGTGCGGCACGAGGTGAGGTGGGGGTTGGGCGGCCGTGACGCAGATAGGTGACTACACGGTCGTTCGCCCGCTGGGCAGTGGAGGAATGGGCTCCGTCTATCTGGCGCAGTCGCGGTCCGGACGGCTTGTCGCTATCAAGGTCATCCGGCCCGAGTACGCCGCCGACCCGCAGTTCAGGGCACGATTCCGTCAGGAGGTCGAGGCTGCCCGGAAGGTAGGGGGCTTTCATACAGCGGCTGTGGTCGACGCTGATCCGGATGCCCCGCAGCCGTGGATGGCCAGCGCGTACGTCGAGGGACCGACCTTGCAGGCGGAGGTCGCCCGGCAGGGGCCGTTCTCCGAAGTGCAGCTGTGGTGGCTTACCGCGGCGTTGGCCGAAGCACTCGTGGCCATCCACAGCCACGGTCTCGTGCACCGAGATCTGAAGCCCGCCAACATCGTGCTGGCCCCTGACGGCCCCCGCGTCCTGGACTTCGGGATCGCCCGGGCCATGGAGGAATCAGGGGTGACGGCCGACGGCTTCGTGGTCGGCACCGCGGGGTATCACTCGCCGGAGCAGGCTCGCGGGCATCTGGTCACGGGGGCCAGCGACGTGTTCGCTTTGGGTGCTGTTCTTGTCTCGGCGTCCGGCGGCAGCGCGTTCGGCGACGGTTCCGCTGCTGGACTGTTGTACCGGGTGGTGCACGAGGACCCGGACGTCTCCACCGTGCCGCCGTCCTTGAGGCCCTTGGTCCTCGCCTGCCTCCGCAAGGAGCCCTCCACCCGACCGAGCCCGACCGACCTGCTCGACCTGTGTGCGAGGGCACGTGCCCAAGCCGCTCCGACGCATGACACCACGGCGCTTGCCGACGAACCGGCACCTCCCAGTCGCCCACCGCAGCCACTCACACAGACAGCCGAAACCCCCGCGCCTCCCGCCGCGCGGTACCGCTTCCGCAGGTCCACCTGGCTCCTGCAGCTTCTGTGCACCGGGCTCGGTGTGGCTGGCTCTTTCGGCGTAGGGCTGCTGACCGGCGGCCCGGATGCCAATCCGGTCATACCGGGGGTGGCCCTGATCGTCATACTCATGCTGGCCGTACGGTTCCTGGGCCTGCTCATCGCGGCCAATCAGGGTCTCACCCTCAGCAGCCACGGTGTTGGAGTGGGCTCGCCGCGCAACCACGTCTTGACGCCCTGGCAAGAGGTCAAGGTCCTGGAGCTGACGCGCTACACCAGACGGACGAAGCTGACCGTCCACACCACGCGGCAGCTAGACAGGAGTCACTATCCGTTCTGGGTCCGGCTTGGCCGAGGCGGTGTCATCCGGATCCCTACACGCAGACTCAG
>NZ_JZWV01001138.1 GCF_000966975.1 Streptomyces katrae
CCTACACGCAGACTCAGCCCTGTCGGCACCGCTCCCGCACTACGCGAAGCCGTACATGCGTTCGCCGGTTGGCGACAGATTCGGGTGAGTGAAGACTAAGCAGCCCGACCTGAAACGACCAAGACCCATAGCCGGCTGGTCAGGAGCGGGATGTAGTCATGGCGGGGGAAGCTGTCCGGTTTCCCTGACGGTGCGTCGTGGGTGCGCCATCGTCGTGTCAGGGCCCGCCGCTCGGGGGCGCCCCGACACGCGAGGTGGGAGCGGCATGGCGGACCAACGAGAGGTCTGGACGACGGAGGAGTTCGGCAGGTCTGGGTCGGTGTACTCCTGGCTGACGGGACGGTCCCGCCGCCAGCCCTCTTCGACACCGGGTCAGGCCCGGATGTGCACCAGACGTCGCACTGGTCCGTGTACGACGGCCGCTTCGCGCACATCCCGCGCGCGGCCGCTCTGCGCGGGGTGTGCTCATGCGGGTGGACCGGCCCCGAACACCGCCTTGACTGGGAGTCGATGGGCAGGGGGAATCTGGAGGAGGCCGCCGGCGGGCAGGCGGACGCGTGCTGTGCCGACTGGGACGGCCACATAGCCGCGGTTGAAAGGGCCACGATCCCCAGG
>NZ_JZWV01001139.1 GCF_000966975.1 Streptomyces katrae
GACGATCACGCTCCTGCTGGACCAGCTGGAGGCGGAGATCGGCAAACTCGCCACCTCCTCGCCCCTGGCCGCGGTCCGGGCGGTCCGCCGGATCGAGACCACCGCCGCAGAGGCCGGCAGTTGGGCTGCCCGCGCGGTCCAGGCCGACGCCACCCCGGAACAGGCGGCGGTCGCCCTCGGGCTGACCGAAGCAGCGGTCCGCCGCGAGCTCGCCCGCCTGGGACGCTGGAGTCTCTACCAGGCCTGACGGCGTCGTTTCCGACGGCGTGAACCCAGTGGCCTGGTGCCAAGGCCACGGCAAGGACGTCAGCCCGGTGATGGACTGGCATCCCGGCGGGGCCGCGCTGCCTGGTCCGGGACGGTCGACGGGCGGGGAAGCTGGCGGTACCGGCCGCGACCATGTTCCACATGGCGGCGGTAGCAGCAGTTCACCCTGCGGCGGCAGGCTGGCTACGTAGGCCACATGCAGGAGCGGTTGTTGCCGGAATCTGGGAACGGCCGTGGGAGGCTGCTGGGGGAAATGTCGGCGGGAAACAGGAACGGAGCCTGCGGGTGGCGCGCGCCCGCAGCGGCAGCGCCGACCAACTCCTGGGCAGCGGAACGTCCTGGCTAGCTCCTGTCCAGGCGATCTTCCCGAAGTTCGAAGCGAGCTTGGGCCGCCAGGACGGCTTCCGTGTAGCGTCCCGCCCACGCGCCCATCGCATGGATCGGGCCCAGCAGCGCGAGGCCGGCCTCGGTGAGTGAGTAATCGACGCGCGGCGGGGCCTCGGCGTACGCGTGGCGTGCGACCAGGCCGTTGTACTCAAGCCGGCGCAGGGCTTCGTTGAGGACTTTGGGGCTGATCCCGCCGATGCGGGTGATCAGCGCGCGCGGTCTCATGGGACCGCTCTCGCCGAGGACGTACACGATGACGCTGTCCCAGCGGTTCGACAGGACTTCGAAGGCCACCCTCGCCTGGCAGTCCGCAGCGTACTCGCCGCCGCCCAGGTCCCCGCTCAGGCCTTGTCCGTCTTCCTCTACCGCCGCGTCGCTCATGCGACCATCCTGCCCGGCCCGATGCACACCATGTGGTGTGCATCGGCGCACCTAGCGTCCTGTCCGTCACACCTCACACATCTTGCGACACGGACGACAGGAGCAAACACATGCGTATCGGCATTCTCGGTACAGGGGCGATGGCCACGGCCCTCGGCACAGCCTGGGTACGCGCCGGCCATGACGTCCGGGTGGGCGGTCGGGACCCCGAAGCGGCCGCCCGCACCGCCCTTCTCACCGCCCTTCTCACCGGCGCCTCCCAACACGGCACCCTCGCCGCTGCCGCGGCTCACGGCGACGTGGCACTCCTCGCCGTACCGGCGGACGCGGCCCCGCACTTGGCCAGGGAACTGGCCCCTGCCCTCGTCGGCCGGACGGTGATCGACTGCACCGTTCCCATGGCACCGGGCGCGGATGGGCCGGCCCTGACCACGGGCGGCGCCACATCCGTCGCCCGGCTCATCGCGGACGCCGCCCCCGGCGCCCATGTGGTGAAGGCGTTCGGGGTGTGCCACGAGAGCATCTGGACCTTGGACCGGCCGGCCTTCGAAGGAGCCGCACTGGCGGTCCCGTTCTGCACCGACCGGCCGACCGCCGCCACGGCTGTGGCGGAGATCATCACCTCCGTGGGCTGCACGCCTCTGCCCTGCGGCGGGCTCGATCGCGCTGCCCTGCTGGAGGCCACCGCCGTCTTCGCCATCGGTGTCTGGTGGTCGGGCGCCGAGGCCCGCTTCGCTTTCCCCGCACCGGCACTGGCCCCGGGGGCAGTCGACGACTAGCCAGCACCTGTCCGGCCTACCTCGCGCGGCGCTGGGGTCAAGTCGGTCCTGTCGAGTCGTTGCGGTTCGCACGTGAGCACAACCGCGGTTCGGAAGCAAGCACCGATGCGTTCTCGGAATTCGACGACATCACATTCTGAATGAGGCGACTGTTCCTGCTGCCGAACAACGAACGGCAACGTGGAGGCCTCCAAAGTCGGGGCGCCCAGCAAGTCCCAGCTCGTAGCGTTCCTGGGCGCCCACCTCTGATCCGAGGTCTTCCGCGCCCGTCACCGGGCCAGGAGGGCGTCCGGACGCAAGCTCCGTCCAGTCACCCTCGCACTACGGCTGATCTAACACTTGCCCTCTCAACCGACCGACCGGATCACCCCTCGGCGTGTGGCTCCAGCTACCGGATCCGGGGAGCCAGGGCAGATGGCCGGCTGAGGGCAGAGACGGGCCAGCGCGCCGCGGAACGCCGGTCCCGGGCCGAGAGGACGTCGTGTCACACCTTGTCCAACCACCCTCGGACCTTCCGGTGACCGGTCACAGGTGGCGCATGATCTCCTCCAGGATCATGATGGCCGGCCCGGCGTAGCGGATGACGAACTTCGCGGCAGCCAGCCAGCGACTGTTCCTGAGCTTGGCGAGGCCGCGCCCCGCGCTGGTGGTAACGGTGCCCTTGCTTACCCCGTGCCGGTGGGCCGTCTCCTCCGCCGAGTGGCCGTGCATCTTGTGGTCGACCAGGTAGGTGCGTTCCTTCTCGGGGAGCTCGGCGAGCGCCCTCTTGATGTCGATAACCTCCTCCACCGAGACCTCGCCCTCTGGTGCTGGGGCGTCGGGCAGCTCGCCGTCGTAGGAGACGTGCTCCTCGGTGTATTCCTTCGCCATCCCCCAGATGGCACGGCGGGCGATCGTGTACTGGACCCGCTCGGGGAAGCGCATCTTGTCCATGCCCTTCCAGACCTCCACGAAGGTCTCCTGAACGACGTCCTGCACAACCTGGTCGCCGAGGTGGCGGGCCCGGCGCCGGACGAAGGCCGTGATCCGGCGCTCCTGCAGGAGGTGGAACCGGGCGAACGTGGAGGTGACGCGCCAGCAGCTGCCGCACCAGCGCAGTGGGTCGGCGTGCGCGCCAGCAGGCGGGCGCGCGTCGGACTGCTCGGGTCCACAGGACAGGCAGGCGGGGTGGGACGGGGTCATCATGGCCTCCGCGGACAGTGCCGAACCGGGGATCGGTCGGTCGTTCACCCGGTACGTGTGCGGGAGCCCCGCGAACGGACGACAAAGTCGACCAAGATTTTTTTAAGGCCATCGCCCGTGCCCCTCGCGCCTGTTGAGCGACCATCATCCCGCAGAGGGCCCGCCCGGGCGCCGACGACCTCAATCGCCAAGATCCTCGGCTCCGGCACCCTCTACAACCACACCCCCGACCTGCAGGAACCCTGCTCCTCCTGCCGCATTCCCGGGCAGCTCACAACCGGCTGACCGCTCCCACTACTGGCCGTTCCGGTCCTCCCCGGAGGCCGTGCCGGGGCGGGCGACACCCAACCTGCTTCACGTGCGCTTGGTGATAGGTAGCGCGCCGATCCGGTGACAACCGTCGTGCCTTGCGCGGCTGAATCTCCACGTCAGTGGGCGCGCCGGTGGTGAGACCTATCGCGCTTCGGCACAACGACGCCTGCGAGGTCGCCCTCCTGGAGGTGGTGCGCCCGTCGGTGGCCTGTCGGGCCGTGCGCACGGCCCGGCCGGGGACCCGCTCCCCGCTCGCCGCCCTCGAACCCGTCGCACCGGGCGGTGACGCCTGTTCCTGGCGGGGGTGGCGCGCATTGCCGGG
>NZ_JZWV01001140.1 GCF_000966975.1 Streptomyces katrae
CCGACACGGACGTGCACCCGCATTTCGACAGTGGCGCGGTGGTGGCCTGGCACTTGGCCCACGACAGGATCGAAGTACCCACGGGCCCGACGGTGGCCTACCTGACGCTGGCCGGGACCGGGGGCGCTGCGGGCCGGTTCCGGCTCGATGACCCGCACCTGGTCCTGGCCGACGACCCGGCCGGCGAGGACCGGTTGTCCGGCTGGTCCACCGATGACGACGCTGCTGTTCTCAGGACACTGGTGGCGCAGCCTTGGCCGCGCAGCGCACACCAGCAGCTGTCGACCACGCGGACCCGGCTGACGCCCAACCAGTGCCACCAGCCCAGCCATTCACAGCGCAGCATTGGACCGCCGCCGCGGTGCCACTCCATCACCGAAGCCGGCTGGTTGCCATGTTCGGCGCACGAGGCCGTCGGGACCAGGCCGCCGCAGTCGTGCCGGGCGCAGGCGCAGCCCTCTGACGGGCCGGCGTACGGCACGCCGCAGGTGCGTCCTGGTGCTGCTACCGACCCTCGACCTGCTCACCCAGACCGCCCAGGAGTGGCACACGGCCGGCCACACCGGGCCCGCAGTCGCCTTGTACTCGCTGGAGGACATCGCCAGAAGGCCTGCCTTCGGGCCGGTGGTTCCCCGCCTTGCAGGGAACGTCTTTCTGCACGCCCCAGGACTCCCGCGCTTCGCACGGGAGATGAGCCCGTTTCACGGGGTCGAGTTCCTCCGCGTTATGCGCGGAGGAACTCGACCGCCTAGCCGCGCTCGGTTACCGAACGGCGAGTACACGACTCCTCGCCGAGTTGCCAGTCCGGTAATTCCTCTATCTGCGCGCTTTATACCACCCTCGTTGACATGGTCACGATGACACGCTGATCGTGACCGTCTGCGAAAACGCCCAAATCTATCGGAGTGTTCGTCAGGGCATCGAAGGGAATTCTGATGTCTCTGTCGCCGAGGTCATCCTCTCCGAAGGTGTCTTGCTCCAGCAGCTTGCCAGTGATCCATAGGAATTCCCCAGGAAAGATCATCAACTGCTGGTCTCTCTCTACGGGGAATTCCGTCCCCTCGATGATCTCCTGAGGGTCACTGCCTGGCCGGTCGAAAAGGTTGAACGAACCCAGGGTGATGAGCTTTCCGGCCTCAGGCCCGAAGCAGAGGCGCGCCACGTCGAAACGCCCGGAGATCTCCAGTCCGTTCCCAGGATCATCCCCCGTGTTGTCGTTGAGAATACGGTGCAGCGTCACGACGACGTTCTTCACATCGTTGAGGTGGGGAAGCACGAAGGGATAGCCCTGCCAGGAGTGGCCGACAGTGCTGCCAGGGCACTCACCCTTCCGGCCGGTATTGCCGTTCCAGAACATTGCCATGCAATTCTGGCAGTATCCCCACCCATCCTGCGAGTTCGGCGTGGCCGGGACGTTATGCGGAAGGCTGAAATCAAGGGAACCGTGCCCGTCGTGACCACCACCGGCCGGGCACGCCCCCTTCCGTTCAATCCCGTTCCAGAACATCTCCATGCACTTATTTCAGAACGCCCAATTCCTCTGCACCGTCAAACTCTCAGGCTCACCAAACGGCAACAAAAACGTAAATCCCGTCGCCCAGTGACTGCCGCCGGACCTGCAAACGCCCTTGCGGTCAGGAAGTTCGTTCCAGAACATCGACATACACTTGCCGCAGAAGCGCCAATTCCCCTGAATGCCCATAAGATCCACCTATTAGTCACACCCCCGTCCAGTGGGAGCTGTATTGAGTAGCTCAAAATTCCGGGCCCACTGATTGGCGACTGGTTTGTTCACCTAGCCGCTCCCCTCATTAGACACAGACACCGAATGCCCGGCAGGTCCCGTCAAGTCGTAACTTGACGGCCGGCCGTCGCTTGGCTCCACCTGCGGCCTCTCGTTCCTGCTGAGGCCTGGCTGATAATTGATCTTGTGGCAGGTCGAGGTGAGTTGGCGGACGCAGCGTGGGATCGGATGGTCTGGCACCGCCGCTACCCCTCGGACACCTACGACGACGAGTGGGCATAGATCGAACCGCTCCTGCCGATCCTGGCCTGCGAGACACCTCGCGGCGGGCGGCCGGAAAAGCACACGCGGCGCGAGGTCCAGTTTTCCGTCTGCTGAACTGTTCGTGATGGCACTGAGCTGGTGCGATGCGTCGCGTAGGCGTCCGCGACGTTGCAGGGCCGGAAGATGGCGGAACGCCGGCGGGCCGCCGGCTCCGGGGAGCGGGCGGCCCGCGGTGGGGTCTGCCAGACGTGAGGGTGCGAGGGGTCAGGCGGATCGCTTGAACTTCTGGACGGCGGTCTTGCCATGGCAAGACACGATGACGGTCATGCCGGAATCCGTGCTCTCGTGGACGAACTTGGCCTCCCTGTCGTCACTCGTGAACGTCTGCACCAGCTTGTGGTCGCCCTCCGCGGACAGGACGGAGATCCCTTCGACGCCCCAGAGGGGCACGGGGGTCTTCGAGCCCAGGGCGCACCGCGTCTCGATGATGTCGGGCTCGGAGGGATCTTGATGTACCAGGTGTCGCCCGTGGCGCTGATCTCCACCGAGGGCCTGACCATGCGGCCGGGCGTGCGCGACCGTCCACAAGCCGGCGATGGAGGCTCGGCCGCAGATGGCCCCCGCTACACCTCCTCCGTCGGCGCGTCAGCAGCCTGCTCGCGCAGCGCGAGCCACTCCTGGAGTTCGATCAGATTCCCTTCCGGGTCCTCCAGGTAGGCGACCCGTATGCGGTCGCCCAACGGGCCGGGGTCTCGGGTGAACTGCACCCCCCGCGAGGTGAGCTCGGCGTGGACGGCGTCCAGGTCGTCCACCCGCAGCACCACCAGCGCGCGGTGACCCTCCGGCTCCGCCGCCAACCGCTCCAGCACGTCGGCCATCTGCACCCGGTCCTGCAGCGCGATCGCGGCGTGTCCGCTGTCGGGGCTGAGCTTGGCGTAGGGGCCGCTCTCGGCCTCGAACTGCGGCTTGAGCCCGAGCACGTCCCGGTAGAAGCGGTAGACGGCGGGGAAGTCGGACACCAAGAGGCGTATCTGGGTGAGTTCCATACGCAACTTTCTAGCCCAGTTCCCGCTCGCGTTCCGGCTCGACCGCGATCTTTGAGTGAGTCCTGCCGGAGTTCGGCGACGTACCCGGTGCACGGGGAACCGGCCTTCCCAGGGCCGCGTGTGGGGCCGGCGGCCCAGCAGGCCGCCGGCTTCTGCGGGTTCGCCTGGTCGAGGCGGCGTTGGCGCTGATGGCCCGGGAGGATTGGTGCAGGGCTGAACGGCCGGCGCTCGGGGTCATGTCTGGGGCCCGGCGCGCCTTTGGTCCCGCGACGGCGAACTTGACCGTGACCGGGCTGGTGACGGCCGGTCTGTCGCTGGGGGCGGGGAACTACATGCGGGCAGTCTGCCAGGTCCTGACGCTCGATCCCGCCGCAAGATCGCCATGTGGCGTGATCGCCACGCTGTGTGGGCCCGGGTAGGCGCAGGCGGTGCGGAGCGTGGAGGCGTCGCCGGGCGTGCCGTCGTGTGTTTCTGGGCGGCCGGCCGATGCCATGTGGGGCCTGCCCCGAGTGCCGCTGTGGCCAGGGCGTGGATGGTGACCAGGCACAGGGCCGTGCGGTAGAGGGTCTGCTGGAGCGGGACGAGCCAGAGGTGGCGCAGGCTTTCGCCGTCCGTGCGCAGCGCGTAGGCGGCGAGGACGAGTTGGGCGAGGCTGAAGCCGGTCCAGGTGAGTGCGGGGACAGGCGTGGTGCCGGAGGCGAGCCCGTACAGGGCGACGGCGTCCATGAGGGGTGCGGCGAGCGGCAGGGCGAGCTGGAAGAGGAGCAGGTAGGGCAGGGTGCGGCGGCCGAGGCGGCCGGCGATGCCGGTTTCCCGGACGGCGCGGCGGTGTTTCCAGATGGACTGCAGGGTGCCGTATGCCCATCGGTGGCGTTGGTGCCAGAGGCTGCGGACGGTCGTCGGTACGTGTGTCCGGGCGTGGGCGTCGCTGCGGTAGACGACGCGCCAGCCGGCCCGGCACAGCGCCATGGCGATGTCGGTGTCCTCCGCGAGGGTGTCGGCGCTGATGCCGCCGCAGGAGTCCAGGGCCGTCCGCCGGAAGGCTCCGATGGCCCCGGGAACGGTCGGGCTGGCACCGGCCAGGTCGAAGAGCCGTCGTTCCAGGCCGAAGCTCATCACGTACTCCAGGTGCTGCCACAGGGGCAGCCAGCCCTCGCGGTTGGCGACCTTCGTATTGCCGGCGACCGCACCCACCGACGGGTCGGTGAAGGCGGCGGCCAGCCGTGCCACTGCTCCGGGGGCGACCACGGTATCCGCGTCGACCATCACGATCACCTCGTGTGCCGCGTGGCCGACTCCGGCGTTCAGGGCGGCGGGCTTGCCCCGGTTGGGCTGGGTCACCACGCGCACCCTGGGGTCCGCCACCGCGCGGGCCGTCTCCGCGGTCCCGTCGGTGGAGCCGTCGTCGACCACCACGACGTCGATGTCCGGGCAGCCGCCGTCGAGCAGGGCGCGCACACAGGCAGCGACGGTCGCCTGTTCGTTGTGGGCCGGAACGATCGCGGAGACGCGGGACAGGGGCCCGGCCGGGTTCCGGACTTCGCGGTGCCTTCGGTGAACGGCCGAGGCGGCCGAGAGCAGGAGCAGGCGGGCGGCGGTGAGCAGTGCCACGGCGTACAGCAGCCACGCGGCGGCAGGCGGTACGGCAACCGCCGCCTGGACCAGGCCGATCAGGGCGGCGCCGTACCAGTGGTCGAACCGGCTGACCGGTGCCGTCTGGGGCGGCAGGCCGACCGCGTCGGACAGCGTGGTGAACCGGTATCCGCGGGCCTTGAGGGAGTCGATGAGCGGCCCCAGGGCCTCGACCGTCCTGGAACGGTCGCCGCCCGCGTCGTGCAGCAGAACGACGGCACCGCGGCCCTCCTCCGGGACGGCGCCGCGCATGATGTCCGCAACGCTGCGGGCCTCCCAGTCGAGGCCGTCGCGGGTGGACAGGACGGTCAGGTAGCCGAGGGCGCCGGTGCGCAGGGCGGCGTGCCAGTCGCGGTCGTTGAGTGCGTCGGGCATCGAGGAGTACGGCGGCCGCAGGAGCGTCGTACTCGTGCCGGTGGCCCCGGCGAGGACGGCGCGGCTGGCGGCGAGTTCCATGCGGATTCGCCAGACCGGTGCTGTGGCCAGGTCGGTGTGGGTGAAGGTGTGCAGGCCGACTTCGTGCCCGGCGGCGGTCTGCGCGCGGACGATCTCGGGGTGTTCGGCCACGTGCCGGCCGACGACGAAGAACGTGGCGGGGACCGATTTGGCGGCCAGCAGGCGCATGATCTGCGGGGTCCAGGTGGGGTCGGGGCCGTCGTCGAAGGTGAGTGCCACCGTGCCCGGGCGTACGGCCAGGCTGACGGGCGAGCCGTTGCGGGTGTCGATGACGGGTCCGCCGCCCGAGACGGATTGCGGTACGAGGGCGCCCGGCTGCCGTTCCTGGACGGTGCTCGGTACGCCGACGCCGCGCAGGACCGAAGTCGCCAGGAAGAGGGCGGACAGGAACACCGCCAGGACACCCCCCAGGAGCCACCAGTGCCCGCGGGGCGAGGCCGCCTTCATCGTGGCAGGGGCGGCGCTTCGACGGCCTCGGCCGGGTGCGTCGCCGGAGGCTGGGGGTCGGCGTAGAGCACGCTGGCGCCGATGGCGAGGACGCACAGGCACAGGAGGCCCACCATCACACCCGTGACGGTCACGATCCTGCGGCGGTGTCCGTGCGGGTCGTCGAACACGGGCGGGGAGAGAGCGGGCTTCGGGAGACTTTCAAGATCGTTGATCACGTGAACGGATGCTAGGAAGATCGCGTCCGGGAGCCCCCACGAGCGCGCGGACTTTCGCCCGCAGGAACGAGCCGCGCACGTGTACCTTGACGCGCGCTACGGCGAACGGGTTACGCCGGGGGATCCGGGCCGGCGGGATGCCCCATGATCGAATCAACAAAGGCGTGGTGACCACCGTTCACCGGCACGCTTACCGCCCTGTCCCGCACACCGCACGGAGCGGATCCGTCCATGATCGCGCCCCCGATGACCACCCCTCCTGCGACGCCTGCCCCGCCGGGCCGCCGACCGCGCCCCACCTCGGTACGCCGGCTCTTCGTCGTCCTGGCCGGCCTGCTGATCCTGGCGGTTCTCGGCTACCTCGGCCTGCGGCTGCACCACCGGCTGAACACCATCGACATGCCGCAAGGAGACACCGCTCCCCAGGGCGGCTACACCCTCACCGTCTACTTCACCCCCAGCGAGGCGTACTACCACGGCCCACAGCGCAGCATCCGCCGCCAGGTATGCCCCGGCCAGAACCTGCCGGACGCCTTCCCCGCCGACTACCTGGAACGCGTCGGCATGGAGGGCTTCGGCAAGAC
>NZ_JZWV01001141.1 GCF_000966975.1 Streptomyces katrae
GACTTCGACCGCCACTGCTACTTCGCGACCGGCCGCCCACCGGTCGGCTCCCACGACAACCCCCTCGTGCCCTGGCAGTCCGTCGCCGCCAACCACCTCTCACCCGGTACCCGGATCCGCGTCACCGACTGCGGCCCGGGCGTGCCCGGCGAGACCTGCACGCGGGTGAAGGCCGCCCACTGGCGCGTCGACGACCTGTGCAGCATCGGCTGCGACACCGCCAGACACCTCGACCTCTACATCGGCGAGCAGACCCGTACCGCCGTCGAGGACGAGAAGTTCTACTTCATCACCAAAGCCGCCACCATCCGGGTCCAAGCGCCCGAAGCCCTGCGCCGATGACGCGGCCCGGCGGAGCGCCCGGCGGCGCCGCGTCTGATGCCGTCATGGCCGTTCCGCCGGCGCGGCCGGGCGCGAACGAACCGGCGGCGAAGGAGACGCGGACCCCACCCGCCCGTCGGCGCCTGGGCGCACTGGACGGCACCCGGGGTGCCGTCGTCGCCCTGCGCCTCTTCATCGGCAGCCAGGTCGCCGAGATCGCCGCCCCGGCCGTACTGCACGCGGACGGGTTCGGACTGACCCTCGCCGACCTGGTGTTCCCCGGGTTCCTGTTCATGATGGGCATGGCCGTGCCGGTGTCCATGTCCGCCCTCCTCCGCTCGCCGGCCGCAGGCGGCCCCGACACGGCGGCCAGAAGACCCCACCTGCTGCGCGTCGCACGCCGAGCCGTCCTGCTGTACGCCATCGGCATGTTCCTGGGCGCGTACCCCTTCCTCCCCGAGGAGCTGGAACACCTGCGTTTCGTCGGGGTGCTCCAACGCCTCGCCGCGGTCTACCTGATGGTCTCACTGCTGTACATCACGTGCGCCTGGTCGATGGCGCCTCCCAGCGGCCCCCCGGCCCTCCCAGGCAGGCCCCCGGCCCCCGCCTCCGTCCAGCCGCGTGCCATCCGCCTCCTGGCCAGGACACTGCTGCTGGGCGGGTTCCCGCTCGTATGCGTCACCGTCTGGACCGTAGCCACCTACACCTTCCACAACCCCTGGCCCGCCTGCGCCGATGCCTCCGCGCTGGCGCGGGACTGCTCGTTCCAGGCCTACGTCGACACGAACACCTGGGGCGCCGGGCACAACTTCGAGGGTCGCCCCTTCGACCCCGAAGGCATCGTCTCGACGCTGGTAGCCGTGGCCAACTGCTGGGCCGGGCTCGTCATCGGCATCGACGTCGTCCGGAACAAGCAGTGCTACGCGGCGCCCGACGGCGTCCGCAAGCGTGCCTCCCTGTTGATCGCTGTCGGCGCCACCTGCACCGGCGCCGGCCTCGTGCTGGGCATGGCCATCCCGATCGGCAAGCAACTGTGGACCCCCTCGTACGCCCTGGTGACCATCGGGCTCATGACCGCGGGCTTCGGCGTGGTCCTGGCGGCCTTCGACGGCGGGCTGTGGGCCGGGCACCGCATCAGGCCCGGCGGCGACACACTCGTGGCCCTCGGCCGCAACCCGCTGTTCTTCTACATCCTGTCCGAGCTCGTCGTCTGCACGCTGGATTACATCCCGGTCCACCACCACGGCCAGGAGTGGACGGCCTGGAGCGTGGGGGCCCAGGTTGTTCTTACCCCGTGGATACCGGCGTCGCTGGCGAGTGCGGTGTGGGCGGTGCTGTGGCTGTCCCTGTTCTACGTGCCGCTCGCGCGGCTCCTCGTGGCACGCGGCTGGTACATCCGCGTCTGACTCCCGGCGACGCGGAGCTTGCGGCGCACGGTCTCGGGAAGTGCGCGGCGGGCAGGCGGGCAGGCGGGCTGGGGCGCGTAACGTGGCGGCCGAGCAGGCAGCGGCTGGCTGGGCGGGATGCGCGCGATGCAAGACAGGCCGAGGCCGACGCGGGGCGGCGACGCGCGCGGTGGCGTCCTCGACTCCTCCCTCGCCGATCTGGCGGGCCGGTGCGGCCCGGCCGCCTTCGCGGCCGTGGTGGGGGCAGCGCGGGACACCTGGGGGATGCTTGCCCAGGCCGCCCGCTGAACTGTCCGGCCCCGAGTGTCCGGCATTCGGCCCCGCCCTGGTCGGACGGAACTGCCACGCTCGCAGCCCTGTTCCAGGGCAGCGACGTCGCCGTGCACCTGCGCGAAGCCTGCAAGACGGGCCGCATCAGGGAGGGCCGGCCGTGCGCCGTCGGGCAGGGGCTGAGCGCGGCCACCGGGAGACGGCCGGGGGCGAACCCCGCGATCACCGCCGCCGCTTGCCGCGGGCTCGCTGCGCGGCGGGCCGCCCGGTCTTCCTGACGGTGAAGCTGCCCCAGACGATGACGACCGGCCGCAGCGACAAGGTGGACCTCTACATCGCCGCGTTCAACTCGCACGACGGCTCCAGCACATTCCGGATCGTCGGTGCTGTCACGCATCACCCCTCCTGCTTCAGATCTGCGGCCGGAGTCTGAACGAACGTCCTGCGGACTCCAGCCGACAGAGGGTCTCAGAACAGGCTGGCCACCATGGGCGACTTGACCGCGGCGTTCAGGGGCCGGGGCGCATCGCCTCCCTCATCCCTCCGGCCGTGAGGCATGGACGCCGTCGGATCGACTTGCCACCCGTGCGCTGCAAGGCCGTGCCGGCGACGGTATCGGGTGTGGTCATCGTCTTGACCGGCACCAGACAGGGATCGCCGGCCTCGGTGATACTCGTGCGACGCGGCTGCAGCGCCGCGCTATTCCCCCGGCGACCACCCCATGGCGCGGGTCCCTGCAGATGACCGGAACCGGACGATGACCAACCTCCCAGAGCGACCGTCCCTCGATGCCAGGCCCCGCCATGAGGAATACCGTGCGGCGGCGCTGGCGGTCTTGCGTGAGGCGGGGTGGACTCCTGGCCGAAGCGCGGGGTTGGGCCCCAGGGCGGACATGGTGGAGCAGTACGGGCCGCCTCCGCCCGCGGCAAGGAAGTTCCTGGCCGAGTACGGCGGACTGCGTCTGGAGTTTGCCGATCCCCGGGACAGCTCCGGTGAGAGCCGCAGTGACATCGACATCCGCGGCGGCGCGGACATTCTGGGCTGGGTGGGCACCTGGAGCCAGGCGGCGGAGGAGCCCGTTTTCCCGGTGGGGGAGTTCGCGCGTCGTAATTGCGTCCTGCTGGTCGGTGACAGCGGCAGCCTGTACGGGGCCTTCGACGCAATCCTGGGCCGGCTGGGGGCGGACGCGCTGACCGGGCTGGGCCGGCTCGTACTCGACCGGAGCCCGCTGGAGCCCCGTCTGCCCGTCCCGCCGGAGGCCCTGTACCGCCCCGAGCGCCCGCCGGCCCGACTCCGTCGGCGCGAGCACCCCTGACGCATCTGGCCGGCGGCGCCTCCGGATGGTCACTCCTCGGCACGGCCGCTCTCAACGACACGCGGGCACCTGTTCGGGGGCGGGGCGGGGGC
>NZ_JZWV01001142.1 GCF_000966975.1 Streptomyces katrae
ACAGGGGGCCGGCGGGGGAGACGAGGACCGAGGGGGAGAGCCGTGAGCGGCAACGGCGACGGCGGCGGCAGGGTGCGCGGCTCAGGGCCGGGGCGGGCGGCAGGGGCGGCAGGAGCGGCAGGGGGTGCGCTGCGGCGGTGGACCGGGCCGCTGGTGGGGGCGCGGGCCCGGCTGCGGTGGGTGCACCTGATACTCGGCGGGGCCCTGCTGATGCCCTACCTCCTGCTCGCCCAGGTCGTGGTGGGTGCGGCGGCCGGCGGGGTCAACGTACTGGCCTCCCTCCCGCTCACCCTGCTCTCCTACGCGGCCTCCCTCCCGCTGGTCGCCCTGACCGGGCTGTTCGGGCTGGTACGGCCGCTGTCGGCGACGGCCGCCCGGGCCATGACCGGGGTGCCGGGGGACCGGCTGGCGGACGGCCCGGCCCGGTCCTGGGCGGCCCGCCGGCGGGCCTCCGCCTGGTGGACCCTGCACCTGGGCATCGGGGCGCTGGTCAGCGGGATGAGCCTGGCGGTACCGCCCATGGCAGTGGTGCTGATCGTCATGCCCCTCTCCGGAACCCTGCGGGCCTCGGTGTGGGGGACGTACCTGTTCAGCGCGGAGGCCGAGCCCTACCTCTCCCCGCTGCTCGGAGCCGGGCTGCTGGCCGGCCTCGCCGCCGTCTGCGCCGGCGCGGGGGCGCTGCTGGCCCGGCTCGCGCCCGTGCTCCTCGGGCCGACCGCAGCGGACCGGCTGGCCGCCGCCGAGGAACGGGCCGCCGACCTCGCCGTGCGCAACCGGCTGGCCCGCGAGCTGCACGACGCCGTGGGCCACGCCCTCAGCGCCGTCACCCTCCAGGCGGGGGCGGCCCGGCGGGTGCTCGACAGCGACCCGGCGTTCGTCCGCGAGGCGCTCGCCGCGATCGAGGAGACCACCCGGCGCACCGTGGGCGAGCTGGACGCGGTCCTCGGCCTGCTCCGGGACGGGGACCCGGCCCGGGCCGACGCCATGCCCGCCCCGACCCTGGCCGGCGACCTCGACGGGCTGCTGGCCCGCACCCGGGCCGGCGGCACCGTCCTCACCGCCGAGCAGGACCCCGGACCGGCCGGGGACTGGGCGCAGCTGCCGGCGATCGCCTCCCGCGAGGCGTACCGGATCGTCCAGGAGGGCCTGAGCAACGCCCTGCGCCACGGCACCGGCCCCATCACCCTGCTGATCCGCGTCCACACCACCGACGGCTCCCGCGAACTGGAGATCACCATGACCAACCCGCCCGCCCCGCCCCCGCACGCCCACGACGGCGGCCGGCCACGCACCGGCGGAGGCCGCGGGCTGCGCGGCGCCTCCGAACGGGCCGCCCTCCTCGGCGGCCGCGTCGAGGCCGGACCGCACGGGGAGACCTGGCGGCTGCGGGCCGTCCTGCCGCTCGGCACCACTACGGCCCCGGGAGGCGGGCGATGAGCCGGCCGCCGCTGCGCGTGGTCATCGCCGACGACGAGCGGATGGTCCGCACCGCCCTGCGGGTCATCCTCGACGCCGAGGCCGGACTGGAGGTCGTCGGAGAGGCCGCCACCGGAGCCGAGGCCGTCTCCCTGGTGCGCTCCCTGGCCCCCGACGTCGTCCTCATGGACGTGCGGATGCCCGAGATCGACGGCATCCGGGCCACCGAGCAGATCCTCGCCACCATGCCCGACCCGCCCAGGATCGTGGTCGTCACCACCTTCGAGAACGACGACTACGTCTACGACGCGCTGCGCGCGGGCGCCTCCGGCTTCCTCCTCAAGCGCGCCGACCCCGACGAGCTGATCGGCGCGGTCCGGCTGGTCGCCCGCGGGGACTCCCTGCTCTTCCCCGCGGCCGTCCGCTCCCTGGCCGCCGCCCACGCCGCGGCCGCCCCGCCCGCACCCCCGGCCTGGGCGGCCCGGCTCACGGACCGGGAGGCCGACGTCCTGCGCCTGATGGCCACCGGACTGTCCAACCACGAGATGAGCGAGCACCTCGGCGTCGGCCCGCAAACGGTCAAGACGCACGTGGCGGCCGTCCTCGCCAAGACCGGCTCCCGCGACCGCACCCAGGCGGTCATCGCCGCCTACGAGGGGGGATTCCTGATGAAGAGAACCTGAGAAACCGGCCACAATCGGGGCGCAGCGGAACGCGCGGGCCCGCCGGAACGTCCTTCTGGGGGATGAACAAGACGATCAGGCGTGCGTCGGTCTTCTGTCTGCTTCTGGTGCTGGCCCTTTTGGTGCGGGTCACCTGGGTGCAGGCGTACCAAGGCCAGGCCCTCGCAGACAACAAGAACAACCGCCGCAACCTCATCGGGCAGTACGAGAACCCGCTGGGCAACATCATCGTCGGCGGGACGGCCATCACCGGATCGGAGAAGACGGGCGGCAAGGACTTCGGGTACAAGCGGACCTACACGGACGGCCCCCTCTACGCGCCGATCACCGGCTACAGCTCCCAGGCCTTCGGCACGAGCATGCTGGAGGGCGTCTACAAGAACGTCCTCAACGGCTCGGACAGCCGCCTGAAGACCGTGATGGACATCCTCACCAACAAGCGGGCCTCCCCGGGCAACGTCCTGACCACCATCGACAAGGACGTGCAGAAGGCCGCCTACGACGGCCTCGACGGCAAGCAGGGCGCCGCCGTGGCCATCGACCCGGCGACCGGTGAGATCCTCGCCGTGGTCAACAACCCCTCCTACGACCCGGGCCGGATCTCCGGCGCCAACGACAAGGCCGCCTGGGACGAGCTCGCCGCCGACAAGGGCAAGGCCATGGAGAACGTGGCCCTGCGCAAGCCCCAGGCCCCCGGCTCCACCTTCAAGCTGGTCACCCTGGCGGCCGCGATCGAGAACGGGCTGGTCACCAGCATCGACCAGCCGACCGGAGTGCCCGGCAACTACACCATCCCCGGCACCCGCACGAAGCTGCCCAGCGAGGCCGGTGACGAGGCCTGCAACAACGTCTCCGCCCGCACCGCCCTCAAGCTTTCCTGCAACAACGTCTTCGCGGAGCTGGCCTCCAAGCTCGGCCAGGACAAGATGCGGGCCATGGCCGAGAAGCTCGGCTTCAACACGCAGATCGACACCCCGGTCCGCACCAACCCGCCGAGCAAGTACCCGACGAAGAAGCTGTCCGTCGACCAGATCGCGCAGACCGGTATCGGCCAGTTCGACGTCCAGGCCACCCCGCTGCAGATGGCCATGGTGACCTCCGCCATCGAGAACGGCGGCAAGCTCGCCGCGCCGCACATGGTCTCGGAGGTGACCGACTCCGGCGGCACCGTGCTGGAGAGCTTCAAGGAGCCGAAGACCCAGCAGGTGATGAACCCGAAGACCGCCTCGATGCTCCAGGACGCCATGCGCACCGTCGCCACCGAGGGCGGCGGCAAGCCCGCACAGGTGGCGGGCGCCGAGGTCGGCGGCAAGACGGGCACCGCCCAGCGCGGCGTGAACAACAACATCCCGCCCCTCGCCTGGTTCACCTCGTACGGCAAGGCGGGCGGCAAGCAGATCGCGGTGGCGGTGATGATCGAGAACTCGGACACCGACCGCTCCGAGATCGGCGGCGGCAGGCTGGCCGCGCCGATCGCCCAGAAGATGATGGCGGCGTGGCTGAAGAAGTAGCCACCGCCTGAAGGGCCTGCGCGCGCCGGGAACCGAACGGGGTTCCCGGCGCGTTCCCCATCCCATGATCAGGACCGCACTCCTCGAAGATCTGGACGCCATCGCCGCCCTCCACACCCGGGCGCGCGCCACCTACTACCGGGGCCGCATCCCCGAACAGGCCTACGCCGGCGAGGCCGAGCTGGCCCGCAGCCGCGAGGGCTGGTCCCGTGCGGTGAGACGGACGGAGGCCGAGGGCCGGGTCTTCTGCGCCGAGCGGGACGGGGAGATCACCGGAGTGGCCGCCTACCTCACCGCCGACGGCGAGACCACCCTCACCCAGCTCCACGTGGACCCCGTCCACTGGCGCCGGGGCACCGGAGCCGCCCTGCACGCCGCCTGCGTCGCCGCCTGGCGCCGGGCCGGAGTCGAACGGGTCCGCCTGGAGGTCTACGAGCACAACCTCCGCGCCCAGGCCTTCTACGCCTCCCACGGCTGGCGCCCCGACCCCTCGGCCGTCCCCTCCGGCTCCCACCGCACCCTGTGGCTGGAGGTGGGGGAAGCGTCCGGGGAATGAGACGCGACGGCGAATGGTTGAACCACAAACCGTTTCGCCCGGCGGAACCCCGCCCGAACCGGCGGAACCCCGCCCGACCCCCCACCCGGAATCCGGAGAGAAGAAGGATCATGCGCGTCGAGATCTGGAGCGACATCGCCTGCCCCTGGTGCTACATCGGCAAGGCCCGTTTCACGAAGGGGCTGGCCGAGTTCGCGCACCGCGACGAGGTGGAGGTCGTCTACCGCTCCTTCGAGCTCGACCCCCACGGCGCCAAGGGCGTTACCGCCCCCGTCCTGGAGATGCTCGCCCGCAAGTACGGCCGCACCCTCGAAGAGGCCCGCGGCATGGAGGAGCACGTCGCCGCCAGCGCCCGAGCCGAGGGGCTGGACTACCGGACCGACGGCCGCGACCACGGCAACACCTTCGACATCCACCGCCTCCTCCACCTCGCCGCCGCCCGCGGCCGCCAGGTGGAGCTCCTCGACCTCGCCTTCCGGGCGAACTTCGCCGAGGAGCGCTCGGTCTTCGACCCGCAGGTGCTGCTCGACCTCGCGGTGGAGGCCGGACTGGACGAGGCGGAGGCCCGCGCGGTCCTCGCCGACGACTCCGCCTACGCCGCCGAGGTCCGGGCCGACGAGCGGGAGGCGGCCGAACTGGGCGCCAACGCCGTCCCGTTCTTCGTCCTCGACCGCCGCTACGGGATCTCCGGCGGCCAGCCCGCAGAGGTGTTCACCCAGGCCCTGGAGCGGGCCTGGGCCGGCCGCGAGCTCCCCGAGCCCGCCGCCGACGCAGAGGCCTGCGAGCCCGACGGGGCCTGCGCCGTTCCCCAGGCCTGAGCAGCCGGCCTCTCGTCCGGGGCGCCCGCGTACCCCGTACCGGGCGCCCCGCGGCCGTGACCCGCACCTTCCGCAGGCCCGGACGGCCGGACCCGCTCGCCGCGCCGCCCCCGCGTCCCGGCCGTAGGCTGGACGTGCGCGCGCACGCCGGCGTCGGCCTGCTCGCAGGGGGCACTTCCCGGCCGCAGCTGGGGGCGCGTCAGTTCACTTCGGCTTCACCCCGCTCGGGGCACCCGACTCCTTTACGGAAGGAGACCCCGATGGCCGCTGAGAGGCGTACGTCCGCCAGCCCGACCCTGGACCGGCCGGCCACCGCCGGCCCCGAGCCCCCGACCGCCGGGTACGACCCGGGCTTCCTGGCCGTGCCGGTGGGCACCCCGTCGCTCGACCCCTCGATCAAGGACACCGCCGTACGGCTCGACGGCTCCGAAGTGCTCCCGTACACCCACTTCTCGCTGGCGCTGAGCAAGCCGCGACGCTTCGCCATCTGGGTGGCCTGGAACATAGACGGCGGGGCGCTCAAGAAGCTCAGCCGCGCGGGACTCGACTTCGTCACAGACCCGCGCGTGCCGGCCGAGGACCAGGTCGACAACGACCTCTACAAGGGCGGCAGCGCCAACCGGCTCGACCGGGGCCACATCGCGCGCCGCGCCGACCTCTGCTGGGGCCCGCTGCCCGAGGCACAGCGGGCCAACAAGGACTCGTTCTTCTACACCAACATCACTCCGCAGATGGACGACTTCAACCAGAGCAGGCGCAACGGCCTCTGGGGAAGGCTGGAGGACGCGGTGTTCGAGGACGTCGACGTCGACGACCTCAAGGTGAGCGTGTTCGGCGGACCGGTCTTCCAGGAGGACGACCGGGTCTTCCGCGGAGTGCAGATCCCGCGCGCCTTCTGGAAGATCATCACCTTCATGGACCAGGGCACCTGCAAGGCCAAGGCCTTCCTGCTGGCACAGAACCTCGTCCTCCCCGAATCCCTGGACCTCGACGAGTTCCGGGTCTTCCAGGTCAAGGTCACCGAGATCCAGAAGGAGGCCCACATCAGCTTCCCCGCCGCGATGACCGACGCGGACACCCTGGTGGTGCCGCAGTCGCTGGGAGCTGGGAGAGCGGCAGCCGCTGGAGAGCCAGGCCGACATCGACTGGGGCTGACGGCGCGCCCCCTCCTACCAGGCGGCCGAAGCCGCCTCCAACGCCGCCTCCGGGTCCGCCGACAGGGCCGACGCCAGGGCGCGCAGCGACGCCACGACCGCCTCCCGCGAGGCCGCCGGGCCGTAGTGGTTGACCCGGACCATCTCCCGCGCCAGCACCCCGCCGCCCGCCGCGAGCGGGGCCGAGGCATCCGCGGCCAGGGCCCCGGCCACCACCCGCGAGGCGTCCGG
>NZ_JZWV01001143.1 GCF_000966975.1 Streptomyces katrae
GCCCGGAGCCGCCCCCTCCACCGGATCCCACCAGCGCGGCGGCAGCTCCCGCCGCAGCACCGCCCCGCCCGGGGTCCGCACCTCCACCGCCCCGTGCCGCGACACCGCCACCGTCACCCGCTCCGAGACCACCCGCCAGCCGCCCCCGGTGTCCGGCTCCAGCACCGCCCGCGCATCGGGCTCCGGCCCCCCGCCCAGCACCGCGTACGAGGGCTCCGGCCCCGCACCGTCCCAGCCCCAGAACACCGCCCCGCCCACGCCCACCCGCACCGTCAGCTCACTGCGCGCGAACCGCAGCACGCCCCCGCCCGGCCGGGCCTCCGTACCCTCCAGCAGCCCCGGCACCCGGGCCCGCTCCGCACCCCGCGGAGCCAGCCCCTCCGCGTCCGTCCGCCGGTGGCGCAGCGCCGCACGCCACGCGCGCCGCCCCCGCGCCGTACCGATCTCCGCCACCGCACGCACCAGTTCACGACCGTCCATGACGATCACCCTGCCACCGGCCCCCGGCCGAGCGGGCGGCGTTCAGCTTCCGTTCACCCGCGAAGGCAACGGCCGGGCTCCGGGGACGGCTCTGGTGCGGATCTCGATCACATGGCATCGTCCCTGTGAGCCGCCGCGCGCACACCCACGCAGCGGTGGCACCGTACGCACACGAAGCGCGAGCCGCAGACTTGACCGGGAGCCGACCCATGACCTCAGCCACCCAGCCGGAACCCCTCTGGTCCCCGGGCCCCGACAGGATCGCCGCCGCCCGCGTCACCGCCTTCCAGGCCTGGGCGGCCGAACGCTTCGGCGCCCCCGCCGAAGGCGGCTACCCGGCACTGCACCGCTGGTCCGTCGACGAGCTCGACACCTTCTGGCAGGCCGTCGCCGAATGGTTCGACGTACGGTTCACCACCCCCTGGGAGAGCGTCCTCGCCGACCGCTCCATGCCCGGCGCCCGCTGGTTCACCGGCTCCACCCTCAACTACGCCGAACACGCCCTGCGCGCCGCCGAGGACCCCGCCCGCGCCCAGGACCCCGCCCTCCTCCACGTGGACGAGGCCCACGAGCCCACCCCCGTCACCTGGGCCGAGCTCCGCCGCCAGGTCGGCTCCCTCGCCGCCGAACTGCGCGCCCTCGGCGTCCGGCCCGGCGACCGGGTCAGCGGCTACCTCCCCAACATCCCCGAAGCCGTCGTGGCCCTCCTCGCCACCGCCGCCGTCGGCGGCGTCTGGACCTCCTGCGCCCCCGACTTCGGAGCCCGCAGCGTCCTCGACCGCTTCGAGCAGGTCGAACCCGTCGTCCTGTTCACCATCGACGGCTACCGCTACGGCGGCAAGCAGCACGACCGCCGCGAAACCGTCGCCGAGCTGCGCGAAGGCCTCCCCTCCCTGCGCGCCGTCGTCCACATCCCGCTCCTGGGCACCCCCGCCCCCGAGGGCACCCGCCCCTGGTCGGAGCTGACCTCCGGCGACACCGAACCCGTCTTCGAACCGGTCCCCTTCGACCACCCGCTGTGGATCCTCTACTCCTCGGGAACCACCGGCGCCCCCAAGGCCATCGTCCAGTCCCAGGGCGGCATCCTCCTCGAACACCTCAAGCAGCTCGGCCTGCACTGCGACCTCGGGCCCGAGGACCGGTTCTTCTGGTACACCTCCACCGGCTGGATGATGTGGAACTTCCTCGTCTCCGGCCTGCTCACCGGCACCACCGTCGTCCTCTACGACGGCAGCCCCGGCTTCCCCGACACCGGCGCCCAGTGGCGCATCGCCGAACGCACCCGGGCCACCCTCTACGGCACCTCCGCCGCCTACGTCATGGCCTGCAAGAAGGCCGAGGTGCACCCCTCCCGCGACTTCGACCTCTCCGCCGTCAAGTGCGTCGCCACCACCGGCTCCCCGCTCCCGCCCGACGGCTTCCGCTGGCTCCACGACGAGGTCGCCGAGGACCTGTGGATCGCCTCCGTCAGCGGCGGCACCGACGTGTGCAGCTGCTTCGCCGGCGCCGTCCCCACCCTCCCCGTCCACATCGGCGAACTCCAGGCCGCCTGCCTCGGCACGGACCTCCAGTCCTGGGACCCGGCCGGCAAGCCGCTCACCGGCGAGGTCGGCGAGCTCGTCGTCACCGCCCCCATGCCCTCCATGCCGATCCACTTCTGGAACGACGCCGACGGCAGCCGCTACCGCGACAGCTACTTCGAGATGTTCCCCGGCGTCTGGCGCCACGGCGACTGGATCACGATCACCGACCGCGGCTCCGTCGTCATCCACGGCCGCTCCGACTCCACCCTCAACCGGCAGGGCGTCCGGATGGGCTCCGCCGACATCTACGAGGCCGTCGAACGCCTCCCCGAGATCAAGGAATCCCTGGTCATCGGCCTGGAAGAGCCGAACGGCGGCTACTGGATGCCGCTCTTCGTCCACCTCGCCCCCGGCGCCGTCCTCGACGAGGACCTGCGCAAGAAGATCGCCGCCACCATCCGCGAGCAGCTCTCCCCCCGCCACGTCCCCGACGAGGTCATCGAGGTCCCCGCCATCCCGCACACCCTCACCGGCAAGCGCATCGAGGTCCCCGTCAAGCGCCTCCTCCAGGGCACCCCGCCGGCCAAGGCGGTCAACCCGGGCTCGGTGGACAACCCCGGCCTGCTCGCCTTCTACGAGGAGCTCGGCCGCACCCGGAAGTGACTGTCAGTGGTGATGGTTACCGTGAGTGAGCAAGGCATCGCGCCGTCCGGCGCACCACTCAGGGGGAACCATGAACACCACGCCCAAGCCGTCACGACCCGCCTCCCGCCTCCGCCGTGAGCTGCGCCGCGAGGTCCCCAGCACCGTCGGCCTCCTCGCCGACGCCCGGGACTTCGCGGCCATGCGGGACTACCGCAGCTTCGCCTTCGACCACCACGACGAATACGCCGACTACCTCCGCCACGTGGACGCCCTGCTGCGCTCCCTCGCGGCCCAGGGCATCCACACCACCGTCGCCCTCTTCGACCCCGACGAGTACGCCGACTACTGCGCCGACCACGGCCTGGACCCCGACAGCGCCCCGACCCGTACCCGCTTCACCGCCGAACTCGCCTGCGGCCCCGCCCTCCCCTACACCGGCCAGCCCGTCGAGGAACTCGTACCCCTCCTCGTTGACGCGGCCGTCCGGCAGGCTACCTGGGAGTACGCCGGCGCGGTGCTCGCCGGGGTGGGAGAGTGCGCGGACTGCGGCGAGGACATCGGCCGCGCCTCCTTCGAACGGGCCACCGCCCTGGTGCGCCGCCTCGTCGACGGAGCCGGCCCCGGCCACCACCACCTCGTCTGCAGCATCCCCACCGAGGAGCAGCAGCTCATCGCCGTCCTGCACGCGGAGGCAGCCCGGGAACCCGGGGGACCCCTCCGCGCGGAAGGCCGCGATCAGCTCGACTTCGTGACCGTCCTGGCCGCCGGCCTCGCCCTCGGCGGCTCCGGCGGACTGGTCCTGCGCAGCAGCACCGACGACTGCCACGACCGGGTCCACGGCTGGCGCCTGGACCACGGCCGCCTGCTGCCCCTCTCCGCCGCCGCCGTGTTCGACGCCTACTGCACGGACGCCGACACCGGCGACCCCGTCGCCCCCGAACCCGGCGTCGAATACTGCCCCGGCTACGAGGTCGACGGCCCCGCAGCCCACGCCTAGCCCGCCGCCCCGCCCTCCGGAACGGAAACGACCGAGGGGCCCCCGCCACCGGCGAAGGCCCCTCGGTCACCACGACACCACTACGGCACGCGCCCGGCTACTCGCCCGACAGCACCGCCTGCGCGGCCACCCGTGCCTCCTCGGCACTGTCCGCGGCCCGCGCGGCCGCGGCCGCGCGCTCGCACTGCGCGAGCGTGTACTTCGCGAGCGTCGCCCGCACGTACGGGATCGAAGCGGCACCCATCGACAGGGAGGTGACACCCAGACCGGTCAGCACACAGGCCAGCAGCGGATCCGACGCGGCCTCACCGCAGACACCGCAGCTCTTGCCCTCCGCCTTGGCGGCCTCGGCCGACATGGCGATCAGGTCGAGCAGCGCCGGCTGCCAGGGGTCCTGCAGCCGCGACACCGCACCCACCTGACGGTCGGCGGCGAATGCGTACTGCGCGAGGTCGTTCGTGCCCAGCGACAGGAACTCGACCTCCTGCAGGATCGAGCGCGCCCGCAGCGCGGCGGAGGGGATCTCCACCATCGCACCGAACTTCGCCACCAGACCCGCCTCGCGGCAGGCGTCCGCGAACGCCTTCGCGTCGATCCGGTCCGCCACCATCGGGGCCATGACCTCGAGGTAGACCGGCAGCCCCTCGGCCGCCTTCGCCAGCGCCGTCAGCTGCGTACGCAGCACCTCCGGGTGGTCCAGCAGCGTACGCAGACCACGCACGCCGAGCGCCGGGTTCGGCTCGTCCGCCGGAGTCAGGAAGTCCAGCGGCTTGTCCGCGCCCGCGTCCAGCACGCGCACGACCACACGGCCCTCGGGGAAGGCCTCGAGCACCTTGCGGTACGACTCGATCTGCTTCTCCTCGGACGGAGCCTTCTTGCTGTCGTCCAGGAACAGGAACTCGGTGCGGAACAGACCCACACCCTCGGCCCCCGCCTCCACCGCGGCCGGCACGTCCGCCGGCCCGCCCACGTTCGCCAGCAGCGGCACCTTGTGACCGTCGGAGGTGGCCCCCGGACCGGAGGAGGCGGCCAGCGCCGCCTTCCGCTCGGCGGCCGCGGCCTCCAGCTCGGCCCGCTTCTCCGCCGTCGGCTCCACGAACAGGTCACCCGTGCTGCCGTCCACGGCGATGACCGTGCCCTCGGCGATCTCCCCGGCACCCGGCAGCGCCACGATGGCCGGCACACCCAGCGCCCGCGCGAGGATCGCGCTGTGGCTGGTCGGCCCGCCCTCCTCGGTCACGAAGCCGAGCACCAGCGCAGGGTCCAGCAGCGCGGTGTCAGCAGGCGCCAGGTCCCGCGCGATCAGCACGTACGGCTCGTCACTGTCCGGCACACCCGGCATGGGCACGCCCAGGAGGCGCGCCACGATCCGGTTGCGCACGTCGTCCAGGTCGGCCACCCGGCCGGCCATGTACTCGCCCGCTCCCGCCAGCAGGTCGCGGTAGGACGCGAACGCGTCGTACACGGCGCGCTCGGCCGTGCTGCCGACGACGATCCGCCGGTCCACGTCCGACATCAGCTCGGGGTCCGTGGCGATCATCGCCTGGGCCTCGAGCACGTGCTGGGCCTCGCCGCCGGCCAGCTGGCCGCGCGCGATCAGGTCGGCCGACACGGCTTCCACGGCCTGACGGGCGCGCCCCTGTTCGCGCTCCGCCTCGTCCGCGGCGATCTGCTTCGCCGGCGGCTCGAGCACGGCCGTCCCCATGTGCCGCACCTCGCCGATCGCCACACCGTGGCTCACGCCGACGCCTCGCAGCGTTGTCTCCATTTCACCCGTCTCCGATTGAGCGGCGGACGCAGCCGCCGCGGTGGATGTCCGACCTTGAGGTCTTACTGCCAGCTGAACAGGGCGTCGTCGGTCTTGACGTCACCGGACTCGACCACGCCGGAAAGCGAGTCGGCCGTTGCCTCCAGCGCCACGACGGGGCAGATGGGGGACTTCCCGGCGGCCTCGACCGCGGCCGGGTCCCAGCGGATGACCTCCTGGCCACGGACCACCGTGTCGCCCTTGTTCACGAGCAGCTCGAAGCCCTCGCCGTTGAGCTGGACGGTGTCGATCCCGAGGTGCGTCAGTACGCCGTGGCCCTCGCCGTCGACCACGACGTACGCGTGCGGGTGAAGGGAGACGACCACACCGTCGACGGGGGACACCGCCGCGGAGGGCTCACGCACGGGATCGATGGCGGTGCCCGGACCCACCATCGCGCCGGAGAACACCGGGTCGGGCACTGCCGCGAGTCCGATGGCGCGTCCGGCAAGTGGGGACGTCACGCTGGTCATGGGGGCCTCCCAGGGGGTGGGGCTTCTTCGTGTGAAGGATATTGCACAGCTTGTACGGGTTCGCCCGATGCCGGTCCCCGGCCCGAGCTGACCCTTGGACACGGAGACTAGTGGACTAGACCGGTGGACTAGACCATACGCGTGAATGGATTTGCCTGCGCCCCACGGGGCCTGTACTGTCGTGACTCCCGCCGAGACGTGTTCCATGAACATCTTGCGAACAGTCGATGGACGGGGCCTCCTCCTCAAGCAGGGACGATCTCGATCTCCACTCCTTTTCGGCGCGCCATTCCGGCGCTACGGCGGGTGGTCGGAGAGAAGGAAAAGCACTGATAGAGTCGGAGTCGCCGGAAAGGGAAACGCGAAAGCGAAGGACCTGGAAAGCGAGCGAGAAAGACTCTGATAGAGTCTGAATCGCAAGAACGAAAGC
>NZ_JZWV01001144.1 GCF_000966975.1 Streptomyces katrae
CCCAGGGAGCCCCCCTCGGCGTCGGCGCCCAGCAGGTGCAGCCCCAGCGCGGCCACCCCCGCCATGGCGGCCACCGACCACCCCACGGCGGCGATCCCGGACAGCAGCACGTCTCCCCAGCGGATGCGGCGCATGCGGCGACCCCCGTAACCGAGCCGAGCGGGGCGAGAAGTCCCGTATCTCACTCTCCGGGTGACTTTCGACCCCGTCAACGGGCGTACGTAGACGCCTGCGGAAGGCCCGGATTCCACATGTGGCCCCAGGCCTGAAATAGTTCCCCCGGATGTTCGCCATCCCTAGACTCCCTGACGTCGTTCTCCCTGGACGCCAGGGGGATTCTCGGGGGACCTTAAGTGGGGCTGGAGTGCCGGAACTCGTACTGGAATTGAACGGAAGGACCTGGACGCTCGATCCGTCCAGGTCGTACTCGCTGGGGCGCGATCCCCAGGGAGACGTGGTGATCGACGATGCGCGCGTGTCCTGGCGGCACGCCACCATCAGCTGGAACGGCCGGGTTTGGGCCATCGAGGACCACGGCAGCACCAACGGCACCTACGTGCACGGCGCGCGGGTCCAGCAGACGGAGCTCGTGCCGGGTACGCCGGTGCACCTGGGCAACGCGACGGACGGCCCGCGGCTGAATCCGAGCGTCGGAGCGGCGGCCGCGCAGCAGCCGGCCTACCAGGCCCCGGCCGCGCAGGGCCAGGCCCCGGCGTTCCAGCCACCGGCTCCGCAGCAGCAGCAGCCCGCCTGGGACCAGCAGCCCCAGGCCCACCAGCAGCAGCCGCAGCACCACCAGCCACCGCAGCAGCACCACCACCAGCAGCAGCACCAGCAGCCGTTCGTGCCGCAGCAGCAGGGCGGCGTGCCGCAGCAGTCCGCCGCGCCGGGCTACAGCAGCGACCACCGCAGCCCGACGACGTTCCACCAGATCGCCGTCGGCCGCGTGATGCGCATCGGCCGTGCCCTGGAGAACGAGCTCGTCGTCTCGGACCTCCAGGTCTCGCGCCACCACGCGGAGTTCCGCTCCACCAATGGCCGCTTCGAGATCCACGACCTCGGCAGCCACAACGGCACGTACGTCAACGGCCAGCCCCTGCAGAAGTCCGGCAGCGCGCTGCTCGGCCCCACCGACATCGTCGGCGTCGGCCACTCGACCTTCCGGATCGTGGGCGACCGGCTCGAGGAGTTCGTCGACACCGGTGACGTCTCCTTCTCGGCCCGCCACCTCACGGTCACGGTCGACGGCGGCAAGCAGATCCTCAAGGACGTCACCTTCGGCGTCCCGGAGAAGTCGCTGATCGGCGTCATCGGCCCCTCCGGCTCCGGCAAGTCGACGCTCCTCAAGGCGCTGACCGGCTACCGGCCCGCCGACCAGGGTGACGTCCTCTACGACAACCGCAACCTGTACAAGCAGTTCGCGGAGCTCCGCCAGCGCATCGGCCTGGTCCCGCAGGACGACATCCTGCACAAGGAGCTGAAGGTCGCCACCGCCCTGAAGTACGCGGCCAAGCTCCGCTTCCCGGGCGACACCGCCGAGGCCGAGCGCGCCGCCCGCATCGACGAGGTGCTGCGCGAGCTCAAGCTCGACATCCACAAGGACAAGAAGATCACCGCCCTCTCCGGCGGCCAGCGCAAGCGCGTGTCCGTGGCCCTGGAGCTGCTGACCAAGCCGTCGCTGATCTTCCTGGACGAGCCGACCTCCGGGCTCGACCCGGGCATGGACCGCGACGTCATGCAGCTGCTGCGCGGGCTCGCCGACGACGGCCGTACGGTCCTCGTCGTCACCCACTCCGTCGCCGAGCTCTCGCTCTGCGACAAGCTGCTGGTCATGGCCCCGGGCGGGTCCGTCGCCTACTTCGGCCCGCCGGACGAGGCGCTGAACTTCTTCGGCTACAGCACCTGGGCCGACGTGTTCTCCGCCTTCGAGAACTACCGCGACTACGACTGGGCCGGCCGCTGGAAGGGCTCGCAGCACTACCAGCTGTACGCCGCCGACCTCGACGCGGTCGCCCCGCAGCAGGTCGCGATGCCCTCGCCGCAGCAGATGAACCCGCCGAAGCCGCAGGCCTGGGGCTCGCAGCTGTGGACGCTGATCCGCCGCTACGTCTCGGTGATCGCCTCCGACAAGGGCTTCCTCGCCCTGATGGTGCTGCTGCCGGCGGTCCTGGGCATCGTGTCCACGGTCATCCCCGCGAAGTTCGGCCTGGCCCCGCCGACCCCGCCGTCCCGCTTCAACGGCGACGCGGGAACGATCACCCTGATCCTCGCGGTCGGCATGTGCTTCTCGGGCGCGGCCAACTCGGTCCGTGAGCTGATCAAGGAACGCGTCATCTACGAGCGGGAGCGCGCGACGGGCCTGTCCCGGTCGGCGTACCTGATGTCGAAGGTGATCGTCCTCAGTGTGATCACGGTCATCCAGGGCGTGATCATCTGCGCCATCGCCTTCACCCCGCGCAAGCTGCCGGCCGAGGGCCTGTTCATGAACCCGGCCGTCGAGCTCTGCGTCTCGGTGACCGCGCTCGGCATCACCGCGATGATGTTCGGCCTGGTGATCTCCTCGCTGGTGAAGACCGCCGAGAAGACCATGCCGCTGCTCGTGATGTTCGCGATCGTCCAGGTCGTCTTCACCGGCATCCTGTTCCAGCTGTACGACAAGGTCGGCCTGGAGCAGTTCGCCTGGCTGATGCCCTCCCGCTGGGCCGTCGGCGCCGCCGGCACCACCCTGGACCTGGGCAAGCTCATGGCCCCGTGGGACCCGCAGAACCCCACCAACACCGACCCGCTGTGGGACCACACCACAGGCCAGTGGTTCGTGGACGTCATCGTCCTGCTGCTGCAGGCCGTGATCTGCGGCTTCGCCGTGGCGCGCCTGCTGCGCCGCCACGAGCCCGAGGTCATGCGCAAGTAGGGCAAGACCGCAGGAACGCGGGAACGCGAGAACGCCTCAGGGCGGCACCCGGATCACTCCGGGGGCCGCCCTGAGGCGCATGGGGGTCCTGCGGGCGCCCGCTGAGGCGTGGGGCCTAGTAGGCGCTGTTCACGTTGTCCATGGAGCCGTAGCGGTCGGCGGCGTAGTTGCACGCGGCGACGATGTTGGCGACGGGGTCGTACAGGTCGAACTTGGTGCCCTTGACGTGGTACGCGTTGAAGGTCGGCTGGATGACCTGGAGCAGGCCCTTCGAGGGGATGCCGTTCTTCGCGTTGATGTCCCACAGGTTGATCGCGCGGGGGTTGCCGCTCGACTCGCGCATGATGTTGCGGTGGATGCCCTCGTACGTGCCGGGGATCCCCTCGCGCTTCATGATGAAGAGGGCTTCCTTGATCCAGCCGTCGAGGTTGTTCGCGAAGACCGGGGTACGGGCGGCGGAGCGGCTGGCCGCCTCCTTGGCCTCGCGGTCCTTCTTCGCCTGCGCCTCGGCCTGGGCCTTCGCCGCGTCCTTGGCCTTCTGGTCCGCTACGGCGTGCTGGGCGCCGAGGTTCTGCTGGATCGACTGGGTCCACGCCACGGGGGCGGCGGCCACGGCCTGGGTCTCCTGCGTGCCGGTACCGGCCGGGACGACGGAGAAGGCGAGCGCGGCGGCACCGAGGGTGGCGACACCGGCGATCGACAGCTTGTACGCCTTCGTCAGACGACTGTGACCGGGAGTGCTGGAAGCAGACATGCGGGGCAACCTCTTCGAATAGCGGGGGCCGCAGGAAGGCGCCGTGCGGATCCGGGATCCGTCGGCGCCTTGCGACGGCAGCCATTCTTAGCGGCGGCAAAATCCTGTGGCAAAGGTGTGACATACGATCCCCGTTAGTGGATCAGGGCCCAGCACGGCCTCGGGACTTTGGTCCCGGAGACCGGCCGCAACAGCGCTGACAACGCCTTTACGTATCCACTACGCGGCTTCGTAAGTGATGTGCGTCCTATGCCCGGGCTCACATCGAACCCGTAACAGTCTCACCCAGAGTTGCAACAGCAATGCCCTGTGTGACCGCACTCCGCCTCCGGGAGGACGCCGGCCCTCCTCCGCCTCCTCCCCAGGGCAGACACCACCGCCCCCACCCCCTCCCCGAGCCGTACGCCACCCGGCCCCCAGACCTACGACCGGCGCCCGATCCCGCAGGTCAGGGCCGCCGGTACGGTGAGCCCATGGACAACGGACCCTGCACCGGGCTGGCGGCCGTCAGCACCGCCCTGCTCGCCATGAGCCGCCGGCTGGAGGTCAGGGACGTCCTGCGCACCATCGTCGTCTCGGCCCGCGAGCTCCTCGACGCCGAGTACGCGGCCCTCGGCGTCCCCGACGACCACGGGGGCTTCGCCCAGTTCGTCGTCGACGGCATCACCGAGGACCAGTGGCGCCGCATCGGCCCCCTGCCCCGCCAGCACGGCATCCTCGCCGCGATGCTGCACCAGGACGGCCCCCAGAGGCTGGCCGACGTACGCCAGGACCCGCGCTTCGAGGGCTGGCCCGCCGCCCACCCCGACATGTCCGACTTCCTCGGCCTGCCCGTCCGCGACGGCGACGAGGTCCTCGGCGCCCTCTTCCTCGCCAACAAGAGGAGAGCCCCCGGCGCACAGCACGGCAGCCCGCACGGCTTCACCGACGAGGACGAGGAACTCCTCTCCCTCCTCGCCCAGCACGCCGCCATCGCCCTCACCAACGCCCGCCTCTACGAGCGCAGCCGCGAGCTGACCATCGCCGAGGAGCGCTCCCGCCTCGCCCACGAGCTGCACGACGCCGTCAGCCAGAAGCTGTTCTCCCTGCGCCTGACCGCCCAGGCCGCCGCCGCCCTCGTCGACCGCGACCCGGCCCGCGCCAAGGGCGAGCTCCAGCAGGTCGCCGCCCTCGCCGCCGAGGCCGCCGACGAGCTCCGCGCCGCCGTGACCGAGCTGCGCCCGGCCGCCCTGGACGAGGACGGCCTCGTCGCCACCCTGCGCAACCACGTCCGCGTCCTCGACCGGGCCCACACCGCCCGCGTCACCTTCACCTGCGACGGCGTCCGCGCCCTGCCCGCCGCCCAGGAGGAGGCACTGCTGCGCGTCGCCCAGGAAGCCCTCCACAACGCCCTGCGCCACTCCGGCGCCGACCGCGTCGAGGTCACCCTCGCCCGCGCCCCCGGCGGCGGCGCCCTCCTGCGCGTACGGGACTGGGGCAAGGGCTTCTCCCCGCCCACCGTCCGCAAGGCCGGCCGCCACCTCGGGCTCGTCTCCATGCGCGACCGCGCCGCCGGGGCCGGCGGACGGCTGGAGGTCCGCTCCGAGCCCGGTGCGGGCACCACGATCGAGATGGAGGTCCCCGGTGGCTGACACCCCCGGCCGCATCCGCGTACTGCTCGTCGACGACCACCAGGTCGTCCGGCGCGGTCTGCGCACCTTCCTGGAGGTACAGGAGGACATCGAGGTCGTCGGCGAGGCCGCCGACGGCGCCGAGGGCACCGACCGCGCCGAGGAGCTGCGGCCCGACGTCATCCTCATGGACGTCACCATGCCCGGCACCGACGGCATCGAGGCCCTGCGCCGGCTGCGGGACCTCGGCAACCCCGCGCGGGTCCTCATCGTCACCAGCTTCACCGAACAGCGGACCGTGGTCCCCGCCCTGCGGGCCGGCGCCGCCGGATACCTCTACAAGGACATCGACCCCGACGCCCTGGCCGGAGCCATCCGCTCCGTCCACGCCGGGCACGTCCTCCTCCAGCCGGAGGTCGCCGAGGCCCTGCTGGCCGCCCAGGACGACCAGGGCGCCCCCGCCGGCCGCCCCGGCTCCCTCACCGACCGCGAACGCGAGGTCCTGGGCCTGATCGCCGACGGCCGCTCCAACCGCGAGATCGCCCGGGCCCTCGTCCTGTCCGAGAAGACCGTCAAGACGCACGTCTCGAACATCCTGATGAAGCTCGACCTCTCCGACCGCACCCAGGCCGCGCTGTGGGCCGTCCGGCACGGGATCACGCGGTAATGGGCTGAGATGAGATTCATACGACCGGGTGTACGTCGCCCACATGGCGTATCCCATGGGGCGGGGCGGCGTTCTCCATGGCGTGCCGCGGCGGCTGGTCGCGGCAGACGTACTGGAGGACGAGAAGTGAAGAACTACAAGAAGGCCGCAGCCGTCACCATGATCGCGGGCGGCCTCGTCGCCCTCGGCGCCGGTGTCTCCTCGGCGCACGGCGGTGCGTCCGCGGAGGGCGAGGCCGTGGGCTCGCCCGGCGTGGTCTCCGGGAACCTGGTCCAGGTCCCCGTGCACGTCCCGGTGAACGCGGTCGGCAACACCGCCAACGTCATCGGCCTGCTCAACGGTGCCTTCGGCAACACGGGCCTCAACAGCTGACCCCACCCCCCCCGGCCCGCGGCCCCCCCTCCCCC
>NZ_JZWV01001145.1 GCF_000966975.1 Streptomyces katrae
ACCCTCAGCGGCGCCCGCCCCTCCCTGCCCGGCTACGTCGCGCAGCTCTGGGCCCGCCGCCACTTCGTGATCGCGTACGCCACCGCCCGGATGCAGGCCACGTACAGCACGGCCAAGCTCGGCCAGGTCTGGCACCTGATGACGCCGCTGCTCAACGCGGCCGTCTACTACTTCATCTTCGGGATGGTCATGCACGCCAGCCACGGCGTGCCCGACTACCTGCCGTTCCTGATCACCGGCGTCTTCGTCTGGGACTTCATCGGCAGCTCGATCAACACCGGCACCCGTGCCGTCCACAGCAACCTCGGCCTGGTCCGCGCCCTGCACTTCCCGCGCGCCAGCCTCCCCCTGTCCTCGGTGGTCCAGCTCTTCCAGCAGTTGCTGGTCACCATGGGCGCCCTGGTCATCCTGCTGCTGGCCTTCGGCCAGATGCCGTCCCCGTCCTGGCTGCTCGCCGCCCCGGCGCTCTTCCTGATGGCCGTCTTCTGCTCGGGCTGCGCCATGGTCATGGCCCGCATCGGCAGCAAGAACCCCGACGTCAGCCAGCTGATGCCGTTCGTCCTGCGCACCTGGATGTACTCGTCGGGCGTCATGTGGTCCATCGACGCCATGCTGCGGTCGGACCACCTGCCGCACTGGGTCACGATGATGCTCAAGCTCAACCCCGCGGCCGTCTACATCGACCTGATGCGCTTCGCGCTGATCGACAGCTTCAAGGCCTCGCAGCTCCCCGACCACGTCTGGCTGATCGCCATCGGCTGGGCCCTGCTCGCCGGCGTCGGCGGATTCGTCTACTTCTGGAAGGCAGAGGAGGAGTACGGCCGTGGCTGACACCCTCACCCGCACCGCTACCGCCCCCGGCGGGACCGCCCCCGACACCCGCGTCCCGACCGTCATCGCCGACGAGGTGCACGTCGTCTACAAGGTGCACGCCGGCGGCCGCAAGGGGGGCGCCACCGCCGCCCTCAGCCGCATCTTCTCCCGCAAGCCCGCCCCCGGCGTCCGCGAGGTCCACGCCGTCCGCGGAGTCAGCTTCACCGCCTACAAGGGCGAGGCCATCGGCCTCATCGGCACCAACGGCTCCGGCAAGTCCACCCTCCTCAAGGCCATCGCCGGCCTCCAGCCGGTGGCCCGCGGCGCGGTCTACTCGCACGGCCAGCCCTCCCTCCTCGGAGTGAACGCCGCCCTGATGAACGACCTCACCGGCGAACGGAACGTGGTCCTCGGCGGGCTGGCGATGGGCATGACCAAGCAGCAGATCCGCGAGCGCTACCAGGACATCGTCGACTTCTCCGGCATCAACGAGAAGGGCGACTTCATCTCCCTGCCCATGCGGACCTACTCCTCCGGCATGGGCGCCCGGCTGCGGTTCTCCATCGCCGCCGCCAAGGACCACGACGTCCTGATGATCGACGAGGCCCTCGCCACCGGCGACGCCGCCTTCCAGCGCCGCAGCCAGGCCCGCATCGAGGAACTCCGCGCCCGGGCCGGCACCGTCTTCCTCGTCAGCCACTCCATCGGCACCGTCCGCGAGACCTGCGACCGGGCGATCTGGCTGGAGTCGGGCGTCGTCCGCATGGACGGCCCCTCCAAGGAGGTCTGCGACGCCTACGAGGCGTTCACCTCGGGCAAATGACATGAAACGGGCCGGGCCCGGAACCCCTTCGAGG